>NZ_JBEOVY010000414.1:0-6227 GCF_040295745.1 Saccharopolyspora sp. NPDC002686 | reverse complement strand
CGCAGCGGCATCGTCGGCAAGGTCATCAACTGGATGAACGCGCTGTCGCTGGCGACCGTGCCGAAGGTGACGGTCATGATGCGCAAGAACTACGGAGCGATTCCTGGTCAGGTGCCGAGGCGATAGCCCATGCCGCGCACCGTGCTGATGCGCTCCGAACCGATCTTGCGGCGCAAGGCGCGGACGTAGACGTCGACGACGTTGGAACCCGGGTCGAAGTCGTAGCCCCACACGTGGGACAGGATCTGCTCGCGGCTGAGCACCTGGCCCGAGTGCCGCAGGAACAGCTCGAGCATCGCGAACTCCCGCGCCGTCAGGTCCACCGTGCCCCCCGGCACCTGGGCCCGCCGGGTGCGCAGGTCCAGCGACAGCTCGCCGTCGCGCAGCACCGTGACCTCCGGAACCCGGTCCACCGGACGCAACCGCAGCCGCACCCGCGCCAGCAGCTCCTCGAACCGGAACGGCTTGGTCATGTAGTCGTCCGCGCCGCCCTCCAACCCGGCCACCGTGTCGTGCACCGTGTCCCGCGCGGTCAGGATGATCACCGGCACCGTCACGTGCTGGGCGCGCACCGCCCGCAGCACCGAGAACCCGTCCTTGCCCGGCAGCCCCAGGTCCAGCACGACCAGGTCGAAATCGCCGGTGAGCAGGTAGTCCTGCGCGGTGTCGCCGTCGCCGACGACGGTGGTGGTGAAACCGTTGGCGCGCAGCCCCTTCTCGATGAACGCGGCGATCCGCTCCTCGTCCTCGACGATCAGGATCTTCAAGGTCAGTCCCGCCTCCACAGTCCCGCCTCTCCGCGATTCACAGTGGTGGTCGCGGTTTGGAGTGATCTTGCGATTTCGTTGTTTCTTGTGGCTGGTTTGCGTCACGGTCCCCTGAGGTGCGGTTGGGTTGGGCTGGGGACTCATGGCTTGGGGTCCTCGGTGGGGATGTTCGGGGGTACGGCGGGTAGTTCGAGGCGGAAGGTTGCGCCGTGGCCTGGTTCGGACAGGACTCGCACTCGCCCGTGGTGGGCGTCGGCGATCGCCTTGACGATCGCCAGGCCGAGGCCGGCGCCGCCCTTGCCTTGGCTGTTGCCGTGGGCGAAGCGGTCGAAGATCTTCTCCACCTCGGACGGGTCGACGCCCGGACCTTGATCGGCCACCCACAGCGAGACGGTGCCGTCGACCAGGGACGATCCGATGCGGATCTCCGAACCGGGCTCGGTGTGCTGCACCGCGTTCTGCGCGAGCTGCACCATCGCCTGGGTGACGCGCTGCTCGTCGAGCACCACGTCGCCCTCGCCGATGTCGGCGAGGATCCAGCGGCGGTCCGCCAGCGATCGGACCTTCGCCTCGATGTCGCTGGTCAGCTCCGCCAGCGGGACCGGGGCGGGGGTGACGAAATCCGGCCGGTCGGCCTTGGCCAGCATCAGCAGGTCGTTGACGATGCGGGTCATCCGGTCCAGCTCGTCGGTGCACAGCCGCACCACCTCCTCCCGCTCCGCCGGATCGTCGCCGAGCAGCTCGAGGTTGCCGCGCACGATCGTGATCGGGGTGCGCAGCTCGTGCCCGGCGTCGTCGACGAACTGGCGCTGGATGCGGAAGGCGTCCTCCAGCCGGTCCAGCATCGCGTTGAACTGGTCGGCCAGCGCCGCGATGTCGTCCCGGCCCTCGACCGGGATGCGCCTGGTCAGGTCGTGCTCGGTGATCTCGGCCGCGGTCTGCCGCACGGCCCGCACCGGCGCCAGGATGAGCCCGGCGATCACCCACGACGACAGCGCCGCGAGCGCCACGCCGATCCCGCTGACCAGCAGCAGCAGCTGCACGGTCCGGTCCGCTTCGGCCATCGCCCCGTCGGTGTAGCGCTGGACGATGAACCACGCCGGATCGCCGTGCTCCGACTCGGCCTGCACCTTCACCCAGTGCATCCGCCCCAGCGGGGTGTCCTGCTCGCCGTAGTTGCCCGGCGCGTCGACGATCCGCTGCACCATCGCCGGATCCTCGGCGAACCGCTCGATCTCGTCGTCCTGCTCCTGGGCGAGCGTGCGCAGACCGGTGGGCGCCCGCCACACGCCGATCAGCGCCTCGTCGTGGTCCGGGTACTGGCGCCGCAGGTAGGAGTCGAACAGCACGTCGGGGGTGCTGATCAGCTGCCCGGTGCGCGGGTCGCGACCGGTGGCGGCGAACGTGGCGAACTCGTGCGCCTCCTGCTCCAGCGAAGCCGAGGCCTGGTCGTCGACGTCGTTGTGCAGGAACGAGCGGACGATCAGGATCACCGCCAGCAGCACCACGACCAGCACCAGCAGCATCCAGCCCATGATCTGCGCGCGCGCCGGGACGCGGGTGCCGCGGCGGGTGGGGAGCTTGGGCAGCGACCGGGTCGGTGCGGGCTCAGTCGTCATGGTCGTCGTCATCGTCGTCGTCATCCGGCGCGGGCGGCGGGAGCTCCGCTGCGGACGACGGCGGTGCCGCGGTGGGTGCGGGCCCGGGGGAACTGCCGATCTGCACGGTGGCGGGCACTTCAGGAGTGCGCGGTCCGTCGGTGAGCGCGAAGCTCACCAGCACCGCGGCGATGGGCAACGCCATCGCCGCGATCAGCAGAACCGCCTTGGGAACCGACCTCATGCCACCACTCTGTCCCGTTGGCCGGACGAACGACATGAAGCCCGGATGAGAGGTTTTTCATCTCCGCCGGGCCGTCCTGCACCGCAGTTTCAATCGAAACTGTGCTCCGCCGTGCCTGGGATTCGCAGTTTCAATTGAAACTGTGGTTCTGTACCAGCGCAGGTTCCGACGTAACGCCACGAGGCGCGGATCCGGGCGATAGCCTGCGGTACGTGTCGAAGGACCCGATGGACGAGCGCCTGATCGAGTGGACCGGTGAGCGGTGCGTGCCGTGGACCGAGGACGTTCAGGTCATCTACGAGCACTACCACCGCTACGCACTGGCCGCCCGGTTCGTGAAGGGCAAGCGGGTGCTCGACCTCGCCTGCGGCGAGGGGTACGGCGCCGCCCTGCTGGCCGCCGAGGGCGCCGAGGTGGTGGGCGTCGACATCGACCCCAACACCGTCGAGCACGCCCAGCGCAAGTACGGCAGCCGCGACGTCGGCTTCCAGGTCGGCTCGATCACCGACCCCGAGCTGCTCGCAGACGCCAAGCCCTTCGACGTCGTCGTCTGCTTCGAGGCCATCGAGCACGTCGAGGACCACGACGCGGTGCTGGCCCTGATCAAGTCCCGCCTCGTGCGCGGCGGGCTGTTCTTCAGCAGCACCCCGGACACCGCCGTCTACACCCACGAGCACGGCAACGAAAACCCGTACCACGTCAAGGAACTCACCGCCGACGAGTACGAAACCCTGCTGGAGGGCGCGTTCCGGCACGTCGCGGTGCTGAAGCAGAACGTCACCGTCGGCTCGCTGCTCACCCCCGCCGACCCCGGCGACCCGGACACCGCGATCGAAGGCGTCCGCCTGCAGACCATCGAACCCGGCGAGAACGCCTGGACGGTCCAGCAGGGCGTGCCGCACACCTACCTGCTGGGCGTCGCCTCCGACAAGCACCTGCCGAAGCTGCCCGCCGCGGCCGTGCTCACCGACGCGCAGCTCACCCTCGCCCGCCGCGGCGCGGACGCGGCGCCGATCATCGAGCAGCGCGACGCCGCGGTCGCCGACGTCGCCAAGCTCAACGAGCTCTACCAGCGCAGCCGCGGCGAAGCCGACGAGCTCAAGACCGCGATCCAGCGGCTCGAAGACCTGCGCAAGAGCGAGGAGCAGCGCGCCGACCAGGGAGTTCGCGAGCAGGCGAAGCTGCGAGCCGAACTCGACCGCCTCGGCGGCGAGCTGCACGAGCGCCAGCAGAGCGCGGAGCGCGACGCGGCGCGGATCGAGTGGTTGCGCGACACCGTCGCGCGGCTCGAAGGACGCGCAGCGGACGCCGAGCGGCAGGCGGCGGAGCTCGGCGCGGCGAACGCCGAGCTGGCGGCGCAGAACTCGGCGCTGGTGCAGCGCGCGGTGACGAAGTACCGCAAGGTCGTGGAGCGCGTGGCGCCGCGGGGGACCGCGCGCCGCGACGCGTACGAGATCGTCCTCGGTCGCAAGCCGGGCGTCCCGGAGGTCGCGGAGGCCGTGGAGACCGGCCCGCTGCCGGTGCCGCGCAGCGACCAGCCGCTGGTCAGCGTGATCGTGCCGGTGCACGGCAAGTGGCCCTACACCCGGCAGTGCCTGCGGTTCCTCGGCGGACACCTGGTGTCCGTGCCGTTCGAGGTGATCGTCGTCGACGACGCGTCCCCGGACGACAGCGCCGAGAAGCTCGCCGCCTGCGAAGGCGTTCGGCTGGTGCAAGCCGAGCGCAACCTCGGTTTCATCGGCGCCTGCAACCTCGGCGCCGAGCACGCCCGCGGCGACTACCTGTTCTTCCTGAACAACGACGCCGAAGTCACCGAGTCCTGGCTGGACGTCCTGATGGACACGATGCGCTCCGACGAGCGCATCGGGCTGGTCGGCGCCAAGCTCGTCTACCCGGACGGCCGGCTGCAGGAGGCCGGCGGCATCGTGTGGGCCGACGGCAACGGCTGGAACTACGGCCGCAACACCGATCCGGGTGGCGCCGAGTTCAACGTGGTCCGCGACGTCGACTACTGCTCCGGCGCGGCGATCCTGGTCCGCAACGACGTGTTCCAGCAGGTCGGCGGCTTCGACACCCGGTACGCGCCGGCCTACTACGAGGACACCGACCTGGCCTTCGCGGTGCGCGCGGCCGGCTACCGGACCGTGGTGCAGCCGAAGGCGGTCGTGGTGCACCACGAAGGCGTGTCCAACGGCACCGACCTCAGCACCGGCGTGAAGAAGCACCAGGAGATCAACCGCAAGGCGTTCGTCGAGAAGTGGGCGGACACGCTCACCGCCGAGCACCTGCCGGAAGCCTCGCCGCGCAACCTCTGGCTGGCCCGCCACCGCGGCACCCGCGGCCACCACGGCCCGATCGTGCTGGTCAAGGACCACCAGGTGCCGCGCCCGGACTTCGACTCCGGTTCGGTGCGGATCCGCCGCGTGCTGGAGCAGTTCGTCGAACTCGGCTGCCGCGTGGTGTTCTTCCCGGCCAACCACGCGCACCTGGAGCCCTACACGACGCAGCTCCAGCAGCTCGGCGTCACCGTCCTGCCGGCACCTGAGCTGCAGCAGGCGTTCCTGCACGAAGCGGGCTCCGAGATCTCGCTGGCGCTGCTGTCCCGCCCGCAGGTGGCGTGGAGCCTGGTGGAGGAGCTGCGCACCTGCGCGCCGCAGGCGGTGATCGCCTACGACACGGTCGACGTGCACTTCCTCCGCCTGGAGCGGCAGGCCGAGGTCGCCGAGCAGCAGGGCGACGCGGCCAAGGCGGAAGCGTTGCGGCGCAAGGCGTTCGCGTCCAAGCAGATGGAGCTCGGGCTGGCCCGGTCCTGCGACGTCACGCTGGTGGTGTCGGGGGCCGAGCAGGAGCTGCTGCGCGAACTCGTGCCCGAAGCCGAC
Source organism: Saccharopolyspora sp. NPDC002686 (assembly GCF_040295745.1). Lineage (NCBI taxonomy): Bacteria > Bacillati > Actinomycetota > Actinomycetes > Pseudonocardiales > Pseudonocardiaceae > Saccharopolyspora > Saccharopolyspora sp. NPDC002686. Next base: position 739 of record NZ_JBEOVY010000414.1, on the reverse strand, counting down.
GTCCGCGTGCTGTCCAACGTGCATGAAGTGGACTGGAGCCCGTCGCAGCCGGAAGGGCGCAAGGACGTCCTGTTCGTCGGCAGCTTCGACCACCCGCCGAACGTCGACGCGGTGCGCTGGGCGGCTCGCGAGATCATGCCGCTGGTGCGGGAGGAATGCCCGGACGCGGTGCTGCACGTGATCGGCAGCAACCCGACCGACGAGGTGCGCGCGCTGGCCGGACCCGGCGTCGAGGTGCACGGCTGGGTCGCTGAGCTGGAGCCGCACTACGCCAGCAGCCGCGTGACCCTGGCACCGCTGCGGTTCGGCGCGGGAGTCAAGGGCAAGGTCGGCGAGAGCCTCAGCCTCGGCGTGCCGGTCGTCGGCACCTCGGTGGCGGTCGAGGGCATGCACCTCGAGCACGGCAAGGAGGTGCTGGTCGCCGACGACGCGGCGGGCTTGGCCGCCGCGGTGACCAGTCTGCTCACCGACGACGAGACCTGGCGCGGCCTGGCGGAAGCGGGCAAGTCCGGGATCGCGGCCCAGTTCGGCCCGGACGTCTCCCGAGCCACCGTCCGAGCCCTCCTCGAAACCACCACCCACGAAGCCTGACCTGCCCCACGCACCGTCGGCGTGTCAGACCCCCTCCGCCCGCGCGCTCTCCAGCAGCACGATCAGTTGTTCAGGTCGTGCGGGGTTTCCTCCGCCAACGACACACCCACGGAACGGCCCACGGTCGAACCGTTGCGCAGCACTATTC
>NZ_JBEOVY010000413.1:0-6231 GCF_040295745.1 Saccharopolyspora sp. NPDC002686 | reverse complement strand
CGGGGGTCGCGGTGATCGTGGTCGGCGTGCTGGACAAGGTCGGCACGTTCGGCTTCCTGCGCTACAGCCTGCCGCTGACGCCGGGCGCCTCCCAGCAGCTCGCCCCGCTGGTGCTGGTGCTCGCGGTGGCCGGCGTGCTCTACGGCTCGTTCCAGGCGTTCGGGCAGACCGACCTCAAGCGGTTCATCGCCTACGTCTCGATCGCGCACTTCGGGTTCATCGCGCTGGGCATCTTCGCGTTCACCTCGCAGGCGCAGGCCGGCGCGGTGTCGTACATGATCAACCACAGCATCGCGACCGGCATGCTGATCCTGGTGATCGGCATGGTGATCGCCCGCGGTGGTTCTTCCCGCATCGCCGACTACGGCGGCATGGCGAAGGTGACCCCGGTGCTGGCCGGCACGCTGCTGATCGCCGGTCTGAGCACCCTGTCGCTGCCCGGCACGAACTCGTTCATTAGCGAATTCCTCGTGCTGATCGGCTCTTTCGAGACCCGGCCGGTCTACACCGTGCTGGCCACCATCGGCATGGTGCTGGCCGCGGTCTACGTGCTGTGGCTCTACCAGCGCACCATGCAGGGCCCGGTGCGCGGCGACGCGCTGCTGGGCACCGCGGGCGGTCCGGGTGCCGTGGTGGACCCGGCCAAGCCCGGCGCGCACCGGCAGCGGGTCGCCGACCTCGGCGCCCGCGAGATCGCCGTGCTGACCCCGCTGATCGTGCTGGTGCTCGCGTTGGGCTTCTACCCGAAGCCGGTGCTGGACGTGATCAACCCGTCGGTCGCGGCAACCATGAGCGAGGTCGGCGTCACCGACCCCGTGACCTCGCAGGGAGGTAACTGACAGTGGGTGTCTTGAGCGCGCAGGCGCCGAAAGTGGAGATCCCGCCGATCGACTACGCCGCGATCGCCCCGATCCTGATCCTGCTGGGCGCGGCCTGCCTGGCGATCCTGGTCGAGGCGTTCCTGCCGCGGCACCAGCGCTGGCCGGTGCAGGTCGGGCTGAGCCTGGTGTCGATCGTGGTCGCGGGAGTGGCGCTGGCGGTCTACGCCCGCTCCAGCGGCACCGGGGTGACCACGCTGTCGGACACCCTGGCGATCGACCCGCCGACCCTGTTCCTGTGGGGCACCCTGCTCGCGCTCGGCCTGGCCGCGATCCTGCTGATCGCGGACCGCTCGGTGGAGCCCGGCGGCGCGTTCGTCGCCGAGTCCCGGCCCGCCGAAGGACCGGGCACCATGAGCCGCGCCGCTGCGGCGGTTTCCGGCATGCGCACCGAGGTCTTCCCGCTCGCGCTGTTCTCCCTCAGCGGGATGATGGTGTTCACCGCGGCGAACGACCTGCTGACCATGTTCATCGCGCTGGAGGTCCTGAGCCTCCCGCTGTACCTGATGTGCGGTCTGGCCAAGCGCCGTCGCCTGCTCTCGCAGGAAGCGGCGGTCAAGTACTTCCTGCTCGGCGCCTTCGCCTCGGCGTTCTTCCTCTACGGCCTGGCGCTGCTGTACGGCTACGCGGGTTCGGTGAAGCTCCAGGCCATCGCCGACGCCACGGCCGGCTCGGACCGCTCGGACACCCTGCTGTTCGCCGGTCTCGGCCTGCTGCTGGTGGGTCTGCTGTTCAAGGCCTCGGTCGGTCCGTTCCACACCTGGACCCCGGACGTCTACCAGGGCGCGCCGACCGCGGTGACCGGATTCATGGCCGCCTGCACCAAGGTCGCGGCCTTCGGCGGCATCCTGCGCGTGCTGCAGGTCGCGTTCCAGGCGTCGAGCTGGGAGTGGAAGGGCGTGCTGTGGGCCATCGCGATCGCCTCGATGGTCATCGGCGTGGTGCTCGGCCTCACCCAGCGCGACATCAAGCGGATGATCGCCTACTCCTCGGTGGCGCACGCCGGGTTCATGCTGATCGGTTCGGTGGCGCTGACCGAGCGCGGCCTGTCCGGCACGCTGTTCTACCTGCTGGCCTACGGGTTCACCACGATCGCCGTGTTCGGCGTGATCAGCCTCGTCCGCCGGTCGGATGGTGAGGCAACTCACCTGTCCGACTGGGCCGGTCTGGCCAAGCGCTCCCCGCTGGTCGCCGGGGTGTTCACCTTCCTGCTGTTCGCCCTCGCCGGGATCCCGCTGACGAGCGGTTTCGTCGGGAAGTTCGTCGTTTTCGAGGCGGCGCTGGCCGACGGGATGGCCCCGCTGGTCGTGGTGGCCCTGGTGGCCAGTGCGGTTGCCGCGTTCTTCTACCTTCGTGTCATCGTGCTGATGTACTTCAGCGAACCCGCTGCGGACGGCCCCACCGTCAGCGTTCCGGGTGCGTTCACGACAGCTGCGATCACGCTCGGTGTGGTCGTCACGCTGTTGCTGGGCGTGCTGCCGACCTTGGCGCTGGACTGGGCGAACGTCGGTGGCTTCGTGTCGTAGAGTGCACGCCGGTAGGGCGATCGTTGGGGGAGCGAAGGCGACGGTGACGTGAGCAGGCCAGCGAGTGACCCGATCAGCGAGCTGATCAAGGGCAGGGGGATCGGGATCGACATCGCCGACTCGGCGTTGTCGGACTCGGTGCAGCAGGGCATCGAACGCGTGGAGCAGTTGCTGCGCGAGTCGGTGCGGAGCGACTTCGACTTCGCCACCCGGACTTCGCTGCACCTGATGGAGGCGGGTGGCAAGCGGTTCCGGCCGCTGTTCACCCTGCTGGCGGCGCAGTTCGGCGACCCGCACGCGGACGAGGTGATCAAGTCCGCCGCGGTGGTGGAGATGATCCACCTGGCCACGCTCTACCACGACGACGTGATGGACGAGGCGACCATGCGGCGCGGCGCGACCAGCGCCAACGCCCGCTGGGACAACTCGATCGCCATCCTGGCCGGGGACTTCCTGTTCGCGCAGGCGTCGGCGCTGATCGCCGACCTCGGTGCGGAAGCGGTCCGCGACATGGCGCGCACCTTCGAGCTGCTGGTGACCGGTCAGATGCGGGAGACCGTCGGGGTCGGCCCGGACGAGGACGCGGTCGAGGTCTACCTGCAGGTCATCTACGAGAAGACCGGTTCGCTGATCGCCACCGCGGGCCGGTTCGGCGCGTGGTTCTCCGGTGCGGACGAGGCGACCATCGAGTCGCTGGACCGGATCGGCCGGCTGATCGGCATCGGGTTCCAGATCTCCGACGACATCATCGACATCGCCTCGCCGGCCGACGAGTCCGGCAAGACGCCGGGCACGGACCTCCGCGAAGGCGTGAGCACGCTGCCGATGCTGTACGCGCTGGCCGACCCGGACACCGACCCGCGGCTGCGCGATCTGCTGTCGCGCCCGCTGTCCGAGGACGCCGAGGTGTACGAGGCGCTGGACCTGCTGCGCGCGTCGAACGGTCTGGAGCGCACTCGGGCCACTTTGGACGAATACGCCGGCGACGCCCGCAAGGAACTCGCCTCGCTGCCGGACACCCCGGCCCGCGAAGCGCTGTCGACGCTGGTCGACTACGTGGTGGCGCGGACCCGCTGAGCCGCGGAGGTCCGGTGCGCGCGATCACGAGCCGATCACACCGCCTCGCCGCGGTGGTGCTCCGTGGTAGGTATGCCGGGAACGGCGCCGCCGGAGCCCGTGAGGAGGGACATCTCTCGTGATCACCTGGCTGTTCACCCAGGTGTGGCTGTGGAGCCTCGCAGCGTTCGCGCTCGGCGCCCTGATCACCTGGCTCCTGTTCGTCCGCCCGCTGCAGCGGCGCCTGGCCGAGTACTCCGAGGCGTACGAGGGCTACGACTACGACGAGGACGGCGGCTACGACGAGCCGGGCACCGAGCAGGAGCCGCTGGACCTGCTGCACCGGTCGCAGCCCTCGGACGAGCCGCCGATCGGCGACTGGGACCGCCCGCCGCGCGCGTGGGCCGACCCGCGCCTGCGCCAGGTGGAGGACGAGGACACGGAGAACACCTGGTTCCGCAAGTGGGACGAGGAGAGCCCGGACGGCGCATCGGATGTCGCGGTGACCGCCGTGCAGCCGCGCGTCTCCCCGGCCGCGGAGCAGGCGCCGGAGGCGGACACCTGGGTCGCGCCGGAGGCCGACGAGTCCGCCGCGCCGGTGGAGGACACCGCGGTCACGCAGGTTCCGTCCGACTCGGACGCCGTTGAGAGCTCGCCGGAGCCCGACACGGCGGTGACGCCGGTCGAGCGGGAGCCGGAACCAACGCGGATGACCGGGAAGCTGGACGACGACGGCGGGGAGCAGCTCTCCGGGCAGCTGCGGTCGCTGTTCGAGTCGGTGGAGTCGAAGGGCGAGCGGGAAACGCCGTACGTGCCGCCGGTCGGCGCCGAGGCGACCCAGGTCATGCCCAAGGCCACCGACGAGGGCGATGCCGACGGCGCTGCTGAGGCGGTACCGCCGCTGCCGCAGCGCACGCCGGGCGCAGGCCCGCACCCCGGGCGCGACAGCGGCTGGACGACCGGCCCGATGATCAAGGGCCACTCGGCGTCCCGCCAGTACCACTCGCCGGACTCGCCGCAGTACGACGACATCGTCGCCGACGTCTGGTTCCGCTCCGCGGCGGACGCCGAGATCGCCGGCTTCGAACCCTGGAACGGCCAGCGCGCCCGCGACTGACGCTCATTTCGGTCTTCGTCCTTGATGCGCCGTCAGGCGCATAGCCCACCTTCGGCGCTTGCGCCGCTGAGGTTCCGCTACTTGCACTGCCACGCAAAACGACCACCGGAGACAAGTTCCTTTCAGTCGGGCTGGGGCTGGCGCTCCAGCAGCCGGGAGAGCACCACGGTCGAGACGGTTCGGCTGACGAACTCGACCGAGCGCAGGCGTTCCATCGCTTCTTCCAGGTGGTGGATGTTCGCCGCGCGCAGGTGCACGATCGCGTCCGCCTGCCCCGACACGGTGTAGGCCGCCACGACTTCCGGGAGCGGTTCCAGGCCGGTGCGGATCCGGTGCGCCGGGACGTTGCCGTTGCAGTGCACCTCGACGAACGCCTCGGTGCCCCAGCCCAGCGCCTCCGGGTCGACGACCGCGGTGAATCCTTGCAGCACACCCAGGTCCAGCAGTTTGTCCACCCGCCGCTTCACCGCGGGCGCGGACAGGCCGACCTCCGCGCCGATCTCGGCGTAGCTCGCCCTCGCGTCCGCCACCAGGTGCGAAATGATCCGTTGATCCAAGGCGTCCATACGCAACATTCTGCCGCAAATATCGAACGTAGCGTTGTTGATGGCCGCTTCGGACACCGCTTACATTTCGATTCATGACGGTCATCGCCGAGCAGGCTGCCCAAACGATCCAGTCGCCGCAGGCCACGCGGCGGCACTACCTGATGTGCCCGCCCAAGTACTTCACCGTCGAGTACTCGATCAACCCGTGGATGGATCCGGGAACCCCGGTGGACGCCGACCGCGCGATGATCCAGTGGGACGAGCTCAAGCGCACCTACGAGCGCCTCGGCCACACCGTCGACGTCATCGAGCCCCAGCCGGGCCTGCCGGACATGGTCTTCGCCGCCAACTCCGGCACCGTGATCGACGGCCGGGTGCTCGGCGCCCGGTTCCGCGCCCCGCAGCGGGCCGCCGAGGCCGAGCACTTCCGCCGCTGGTTCACCAGCCGCGGCTACCGCGACCTGGTGATGCCGTCCCGGATCAACGAGGCCGAGGGCGACTTCGCCTGGACCGGACGGGTGCTGCTGGCCGGCAGCGGTTTCCGCACCGACCCGGAGGCGCACGCCGAAGCGCAGGAGGTGCTGGGCGTTCCAGTGGTGTCGCTGCGCCTGGTCGACCCGCGCTACTACCACCTCGACACCGCGCTGTTCGTGCTGCAGCGAGGCGAGGACGCGCGGATCGCCTACTACCCGGAGGCGTTCTCCGACGGCTCGCGACGGGTGCTGGAGCGGATGTTCCCGGACGCGGTGATCGCGAACGCCGCCGATGCGGCCTGCCTGGGCCTCAACGGCGTCTCCGACGGCAAGCACGTGGTGCTCCCGACCGAGGCGACGGAGCTGGCCGCGCAGCTGGCCGCCCGCGGCTACGAGCCGATCCTGGTGGACATCTCGGAGCTCCGGAAATCGGGCGGCGGCCCCAAGTGCTGCACGCTCGAACTGCACACCTGACCGAGGGGGCCGGGGAAGGCGAAGGGCACCGCCGAGCGGTGCCCTTCGTGCTGTCTCCCGCAAGTTCAATGGAATTTCGACGTCCGATTTCCATTGAGGTGATCTCAGTGGATTCGGCCGTGTTCGTGGTGGGTGAGGACGAGGGCGGCTTGGACGATG
>NZ_JBEOVY010000412.1:0-6255 GCF_040295745.1 Saccharopolyspora sp. NPDC002686 | reverse complement strand
GGCCAGTGCGACGGTGAGCTGGTTGACCGCGGCTTTGGCCGCGCTGTAGCTGGGAGCACGCCATCTGGCACGCCACCCGAACGACCTGACGGAACGACGGAGGGCTCCGTTCGCCGTGCTGGCGAGCGGAGCCCTCCGGTGTTCGGGTCAGCGGGTCGGGTTCACGACCGCTGCCGCGCCGCCGCCTCGGCGTTCGCGCTCGGCCGCGGCGATCCAGCGGCCGTCCGGGAGGCGTTCCACCCCGGTCGCCGCACCGATCTCCTCGACCTGCTTGAACTCGTGGCCGATGGCCTTGAGCTTCTCCGCCTCCGGCTGAGCCAGGAAGGCCGGTTCCGCCTCGGTCTGCTTGCCGTTGCGCTCGGACGCGCGGGGTTCGGCGATGGCGTCGACCAGCGACATGCCGCGGTCCAGGCGCCCGGTCAGGCTCTGCAGCACGGTGGTGATGATCGTCGCGCCACCGGGGCTGCCGACCGCCAGGTACGGCTGGCCGTCCTTGAGCACGATCGTCGGGCTCATCGAGCTGCGCGGCCGCTTGCTCGGGCCAGGCAGGTTCGGGTCCGGCTCACCCGGCGTGACCGGGGTGAAGTTGAAGTCGGTCAGCTCGTTGTTGAGCAGGAAACCGCGCCCCGGCACGACGATGCCGCTGCCGCCGGTCTGCTCGATGGTGAGCGTGTAGGAGACGATGTCGCCCTCGGCGTCGGCGACCGTCAGGTGCGTGGTGTTCGGGCCCTCGTAGGGCTCGGCGCCGTCGGTGGTGCGGGTCTGGCAGTCCTGCGGCTGGTTCGGGTCGGCCGCCTTCACCGGGGTCGGCAGCACCGCGTCGTCGCTGATCAGGCAGGCGCGGGAGTCCGCGAAACCCTGGTCGAGCAGCGCCTCGGTGGGCACCTCGCTGAACTTCGGGTCGCCGACCCAGCGGTTGCGGTCCGCGAAGCCGATCTTGCTGGCTTCCAGGTACCGGTGCAGGTACTGGGTCTTGTCGGCCGCCGACAGGTCGCTGCTCTCGAGGATGTTGAGCGCCTCGCCGACGGTCGTGCCGCCGGAGCTGCCCGGCGCCATGCCGTACACGTCGAGGCCGCGGTAGGACACGTGGGTCGGGTCCTGCTCGAAGGCGCGGTAGGCACTCAGGTCCTCGGCGGTCATGTCGCCGGGGCGGACCTTGATCTTCGCGGCCGGGTCGACCGGCGGCTGGTTGACGGTGCGGACCACGTCCGCGCCGATCTCACCGTTGTAGAGCACGTCCGCACCGCGCTTGCCCAGCTCGCGGTAGGTCGCGGCGAGGTCGGGGTTGCGCAGCACGCTGCCGACCTCGGGCAGCTTCCCGCCCGGCAGGAACAGGTCGCGGGTGGCCGGGAACGCGCGGAAGCGCTCCTCGTTGTCCGCGGTCTGCTTCCGGAAGGTCTCGTCGACGACGAAGCCCTTGCTGGCCAGCTGCTCGGCCGGGCTCAGCACCTCGGCGAGGTCCTTGCTGCCCCACTTCTGCAGCGCGTTCTGCCAGGTCATCGGGGTGCCGGGCACGCCGACGCCGAGGCCGCTGGTGACCGCCTCGTCGAACGGGATCGGCTTGCCGTCCTCCAGGAACAGGTTCTCGTCGGCGCTGGCGGGCGCGGTCTCCCGACCGTCGATCGTCTCGACCTCGCCGGTCTTGGCGTCGTAGTGCACGAAGTACCCGCCGCCGCCGAACCCCGCCGAGTACGGCTCGGTGACGCCGAGCGCGGCAGCGACCGCGACGGCGGCGTCGGCGGCGTTGCCGCCGCGGCGGAGCACGTCGATGCCGGCCTGGGTCGCGTTCGGGTCGACGCTGGACACCGCGCCGCCGTAACCGACCGCTTCGGCTTGCTTCGGTGGTTCCGGCGGTCCGCCGGGGGCCGCTTGCGCCATCGGTGCGATCAGCGCACCGGACGCGAGCACGGCGAGGGTGAGCCGGGCAGGCCTCGCGGGCATTGCTACCTCCAAGATCGATACCCCGCCAACAATGCACAGCGGCTCTCCCGAGGACAACACCCATTTCGCCCAACGACAAAAGCGCGTTCGCTCAGCGCGGTGCCAGCGCCTCCCCGTGGTAGCGGCAGTTCGGGGCCCAGAGCAGGAAGGAGTTCATGCCGTTGTCCCGCGCAGCACCGATCTGCGCCGCCACCTCCGGAGTGCCGTAGCTCACGCCGAGGCTGAAGTCCTGCAGCCACGGGATGATCTGGACGTCGGTGCCCTGGACCGCTTTGGCGAACTCGGCCAGCGAGCGCGCCACGATGTCGTAGGGCTGGCCGTTGGGGTTGGGCACGTCGAACTCCCCGGCCGCCCAGTGCGACGGGTAGACCATCGGCGAGATGTAGTCGACGTGCTGCGCGATCTGGCGGATGTCCTGGGCGATCTCGGTCGGGCGGTTCACCGAGATGCCGAACACCGACGCGCCGAGCAGCGCCCCGCGCGAGCGGACCTCCGGCTGGGTCTGGCGCAGGAAGTCGGCGATCGCCGCCTCCGGGGTGGTGGTCAGCCCCGGGATGCGCATCTGGTCCAGGTGCCCGTCGGGCCGGCGCACGTAGTCGTAGAGGATGTCGTCGAAGCCCAGGCCGGCGGCTTCGGCCGCGATGTCGATGTTGTAGCGGACCACGGTCGGATCGGCGAAGTTGGTGAAGGCGTAGCCGCCGTAACCACCGCTCCAGGGCTGGCCACCGGCGGTTTGCACGACCCGTTCCGGGTGCCCGCCGTTCCAGGACGCCGCGCCCAGCACCGGGTCCTTGAACGCGACCAGCCGGCCGACCACCCGCACCCCCATGCCGTGCAGCTGGTCGAGCACCTGGCGGGCGTTGTAGTAGCCCTTGACCGCGCCGATCTGCTGCGCCATCGGGACCGCGGAGTCGTAGACCACTTCCCCGCTCTCGTCCTTGATGTCGAGCTCGACGGTGTCGATCTGGCCCCGCCTGGCCAGGTCCAGGACCGGTTCGCGCAGCGAGTCGCTGGTCCAGGCCAGCCCGGTCAGGTGCACCGCGCGCATCCCCGGGTGTCTGATGTGGACGGTCAGGGCCCGCTCGGTGCGGTTGCCCGCGGCGTCGGTGGCCACCACCGGGACCTCCCGGTCCGGCCGGTCGACGACCGCGCTGAACCGGCCCTGCGGGTCCGGCACCACGGGTTTCCCGGCGACCAGGACCTCGGTGGCGCCTTGCGCGGTCCCCGCGACGGTGACCGGCGCGTTCGGCTCGTCGGCGCGCAACGAGTCGTCGACCTGCAGCGCAGGTGGCGTGTTGTCCACTGTGAACTCGCGGCTGGTGCTGGATGCACCGATCCAGCCGGGCACCTCGACGCGCAGTTCGTGGTTGCCGTCGGCCAGCCCGACCCCCGACACCTGGTAGACGCCTTGCGCACGGCTCGTCGGCACCTCGCGGCCGTCCAGCAGCACTCGCACGTCGTCGGCGCCCGAGCGGATCTGAATCGCGCCCACGACGTTCGACGTGACCGGACGATCTTCCGGTAACCCGCCGATCTCGACGTCCTCTGTGGACATCATCCGGGCCAGCAGCACCCCGATCAGCAGGACCAGCGCGGCACCTATCCCGACCACGACGAACCTGGGAACCTCGGCCAGCATCGCCCGCGCACGGGCGGTTGCGGCATCCGTCATCGCTTTCGCCTCCCCGACTAGGCGAACTCGCGCGGCTGCACGAAACTCGTGCTCTTCCAAGCGGAATTCTCTTCCCCCACCACCCTCCCAGCCGGGGCGCGGCAGATCAATTAACCACTTGGAGTATCCCCAAGCCGCGAAACCGGAACCTACGGTTGGTGGCGTGCTGCCAGCTGTGCGCGCCGGACGCGCTGTCGCCGCGGTGACGGCGGTGCTGCTCGCGGCCCTGAGCGGCTGCAGCACACCCCCACCACCGCCACCGCTCCAGATGGCCGAGCTCCCGCCTCCTCCGCCACCACCACCGCCCCCGCCGACGCCGGAGTCGGTGGGCGCCAACGAGCTGGGCGACGTCCCGGTGCTGATGTACCACCGGATCACCACCACTCCCACCAGCGTCTACGACCGGACGCCGGAGGACTTCCGGGCGGAGCTGGAAAGGCTGGCGGCGGAGGACTACGTCCCGGTGACCGCCACCGAGTACGCCACCGGGCAGTTCGACATCCCGGCCGGTGCGCATCCGGTGGTGCTCACCTTCGACGACGGATCGGCCAGCCAGTTCACATTGGACGGTTCGGGCGAGCCGGCGCCGGGCACGGCGATCCGCATCCTGCTCGACGTGGCGGCCGCGCACCCGGGATTCCGCCCGGTGGCGACCTGCTACGTCTTCAACCCGCCGTTCGAGGAACCCACCGGCCGCCGCAGCCTCACCTGGTTGCACCAGCACGGTTTCGAGATCGGCAACCACACCCTCGACCACCCGAACCTCGGCCGGATCTCGGGTGCTGAAGCGCAGCGGCAGATCGCCGGCATGCAGCGGATCATCACCGATGCGGTGCCAGGCGTGCAGGTCCGGTCGATCGCGCTCCCGCTGGGCGCGCACCCGGACGACGAGCGGCTGGCCGCCGACGGGTCGGCCGACGGGACGACCTACCACCACGACAGCGTTCTGCTGGTCGGCTCCAACCCGGCTCATTCGCCCTGGTCAGCGGACTTCGACCCGGCCAACGTGCCGCGCATCCGCTCCCAAGCGGCCAACGGCGAGGACGCCCAGTTCGGCTCCACGGCCTGGCTGGACAAGCTGGCCGCCGACCCGGCCCGCCGCTACACCTCCGACGGCGACCCGAACCGGATCTCGGCCCCGGCGAGCTACTCCGCGCAACCCGCGGCGGCGGTGGCCGAACGCGTCTACCGGTACTGAGCCAGCCACTCCTCGCGGGTCATCTCGTACTCGGCGTCGCCGTGCTCGGAGCCGTCGATGGGCGGGCCCGGCCAGTCCTTGAAGAACGTCCGCACGTACCGCATCCCGGCCTTCTCCAGCACCCGCCGCGAACCCCCGTTGACGGTCATCGCCTGCGCGAAGATCCGCCGCAGCCCGAAGTCGCCGAACCCCTTGCCGAGCAACGCGATCGAGCCCTCGGTGGCGTACCCCTTGCCCCAGGCGAACTGGTGGAACCGGTACCCGAGCTCGGCCTCGTCCAACGGCCCGCCGTCCTCCGGGTGCAGCATGAACACCCCGACGAACCGCCCGGTCCCCCGCTCCAGAGCAGCCCACTTGCCGAGCCCGCCGAACTTCTCGTAGTACGACAGGTACCTGGGCAGCAGCTCCTCGGCGACCTCGGTCCGCGTCGGTGCCGGACCGCCGAAGATGTAGCGCATCACGAGCGGATCCCCGTTGAGCTCCACGAGCAGGTCGACGTCATCAGGACGGAACGTCCGCAACACCAACCGCTCGGTCTCCAAGAAAGTCCCCACCCACCCGATCCCACCAACCCACCGAACCTCAGCGCAACGCATTTTCACCCGCCCCGCGCATTGCGACATTCGGTTGAACAGGGACCGATCGGACCATTCCGAACGCGCATCTGGGCTTCACTCATCGACCGATCTACCGGCGTGAGGGGAGCCGTCTTGGTCTTCGTCAAGGGACACAAACGCGCTGGGCACGACGTCAAGGCGCACACCCGTCGTCCACCGTCGAAATCCGGAGGCGCAGCAGCCGTGGTGGTATTGGGCACTGCCGTAGCGCTCGGCAGCGGGGGTAGCGCAGCGCTCGAAGGGCTGACATCGACGCCCAAAGGGCGATCTGCGCAGAGCGCGAAGAACCCGCGCGAGGTCGAGCTCCGCGCAGTGGCGCGATGGACGAAACGCGGCTACCGGGTCGAGGCCAAGGAGAACTCGACGCTGGGTTCTTGCAAAACCCGCTCGTACGGGCAGGTCAAGCGCTTCTTCACCGAGCACCCGTGCCGCAGCCTGCACCGCTTCATGGCGGAATTGCGCACTCCGCGGGGCAACTCGGTGCTGGTCGCGGTGTCGGTCGTCGACATGCCCGACGTCGGATCGGCCACCGAGTTCAAGAGCCTCGTTGATCGGCACGGCACCGGCAACATCACCGAACTGCCGAAGGAATACCGCAAGTACCACAACGTCGAGTTCACCGGCCACCGGTACAGCTCGTCCCGCGACGAGAACCTGGTGACCAACGTCCAGGTCGAGCCGATCGGCAGAACTCCCGGGTTCGCCGTGCTGAGTGAGATCGTCCGGCTCGGAATGCCCTGACCCTGTCGTGAGTGTTTTGGGTTGCTATAGCGACCCAAAACACTCACGACACCGTGCGTCGGCGGCTGAGATAGGGGGAGCGTGGG
>NZ_JBEOVY010000411.1:0-6264 GCF_040295745.1 Saccharopolyspora sp. NPDC002686 | reverse complement strand
GTCCGGCGGGGTGGGCAAGATGATCCAGCTGGCCCGCAGCAACCTCCGCAAGCACCCCAAAAGACTCACGGTACTTGACCTGCACAAACGTGACTTCTGATTGGTGCCGGAACCCCCGACCCAGCACTTCGGTCTTCGTTTTGGAAGGTGAAGCCCGAACCAGCGCCGAACTGGAAGGACGCGGACTTTCGCCGGCATCCAGGCGTTCATCGAGCGCACTCGCTCGCGACGCGGAGGGTGGGCTTCTCGAACACGACCGAATTTGGCGCAGCCGCAACGAGTTGCTGTCACAGCGGATCGCTTGCGTGGAGATCGCCACGTCCGTCCGGAATGCGGCTGTCTGCGAAGTCTTCGATGTGGACGCTCCCGGCCAAGTGCGAGGAAGCGGGGGCTGACACGCCGGTGTGCGGGTGACATCGGTGGTCGGAACCGGAGGCAGCGCGGTTACCGGTACCCGGACGGAGACGAGGATGCGCCACCGCCGAACTTCGTGGCGCACGTCGAGGGCGTGGGTGGTGTCGAGCTGCGCTGGTACAAGCACCTCGGTCGTGGCATGTCGGTGAACAGGTCTCTGCAGCCGCAGGAATGGGTGCAGATCTTCGATGCTTGCATCGCCTCCATCCACGCGACCGAATCGCACCTCTGGTAGCGGTTGTCGAGCATCCGGTGATGCCGCCGGGTCCCGGCTGAGGTGGGACCAGTGTTGTGCAACGGCGTTATGGGCTGATCGCGGCGTCGCAGGGCGCTGGGGTGGTGTTCCGGGTGGTGTGATGCCGGTCGCCCTGGCGGGGACTGGGGTCGTTGCGGGAGCTAACTTCGGTGGTCGTGTTGACCGAATGGCTCGAGTTGGTGCTGCTAGTCGTCGTCGGGTTCCTCTCCGGCGCGATCAACGCGGTGGCCGGGGGCGGATCTCTGCTGGTCTTCCCGGCCCTGCTGGCGACCGGGATGCCGCCGTTGGTGGCGAACGTGACCAACTCGGTGGCCCAGGGGCCCGGGTTCGTGGGGGCCGCGATCGGCCAGCGCGACGACCTCCGGGGCACCCCGCGGCGGCTGTGGCTGACCTCGGCGGCCGCGGTGGTCGGGTCGGCGCTGGGCTGCGTGCTGCTGATGATCTTGCCGGGCAAGGTGTTCGACGCCGTGGTGCCCGCGCTGATCGCGCTGTCGGCGCTGCTGATGGCCTTCCAGAACATCATCCGCAAGTGGCTCGGCACGCCCGACGAGAACGCCCCGGACCGCACGGTCCTGCTGACCGTCGGGATCTTCTTCGCCTCGATCTACGGCGGCTACTTCGGCGGGGCGCGCAGCGTCATCCTGATCGCGATCCTGGTGCTGGCCGCGACCGACTCGATGCGTCGGCTGAACGCGCTCAAGAGCTGGCTGGGCATGATCGGCAGCGCGGTGACCCTGGTCGTCTACGCGCTGATCGCGCCAGTCGACTGGGTGGCGGTGCTGACGCTGGTGCCCACCACGGTGCTGGGCGGGTACGTGGGCGGCAAGGTCGCCCAGAAGCTCCCCGCGAACCTGCTCCGCTACCTGGTGGTGGCCATCGCCGCAGGCGTCGCGATCTACATGTTCCTCGACTGACCGAGGAAGGGGAATCGGGGGCACCGGCCGGGTCGGTGCCCTTTCCGCCAGGTCAGACGCCGAGGTCCTTGCGGAGCCGCTCGACGTGGCCGGTGGCCTTGACGTTGTACAGGGCCTTGGCGATCTTGCCGTCCGCGTCGACCACGAACGTCGAGCGGATCACGCCCTGCACGGTCTTGCCGTAGTTCTGCTTCTCGCCGAAGGCGCCCCACGCGGTCATGACCGACTTGTCCTCGTCGGCCAGCAGCGGGAAGGTCAGGCCTTCCGCGTCGCGGAAAGCAGCCAGCTTGGCAGGCTTGTCCGGGGAGATGCCGAGGACGTCGAAGCCGGCGTCGTTGAGCACCGCGAGGCTGTCCCGGAAGTCGCAGGCCTCCTTGGTGCAGCCCGGGGTGCTGGCGGCGGGGTAGAAGTACACCACGACGGACCGGCCGCGGTAGTCGCTCAGCGAGACGGTGTTGCCGTCGGCGTCCAGCAGCGAGAACTCGGGTGCCTTGTCGCCGATCGAGAGTCGGTTCTGCTCACTCATGCACCCGACGCTAGCCGATGCCACCGACGCGGTCCCGCCCGGTGGAGCGACGTCACTGCCCCGGCAAGCTGGCGCCGCCCGCGGCCGGGACGACGTGCGAGACCTGGGGTGTCGGCGCCGGTAGCCGATCGCCTGCCGCGATGTACCCGCCGACCAGCAGCCCGGCGACCGCCGAGGCGGTCAGCGCCAGCGCACAAGTGGTGAAGAAGCGGATGGACACCGCGTTTTCCTTCCAGCAGGAGTGGATTCGAACCCGCCGGTGGGCGCGCGCCATCGGGGCCCGGACCGGTGAGGGATTCTTCGATCAACGGGAAGATCGGGAGATTCGCCCGCATCGTTACAGATGTCCACCGGACGAGTGATCGGAACTTCGAGTTGCGGGTGCCGCGCCCCGCGCGTAGACGGGTGGGTGGCCAGCCCGACGACCACCCCGGAGGACCCCGCCATGCCCACAGTCGCCGATCAGCTCATCGAAGTGCTCGTGCAGGCCGGTGTCCGGCGCATCTACGGCATCGTCGGGGACAGCCTCAACCCCGTGGTGGACGCCGTGCGGCGCACCGAGGGAATCGAGTGGGTGCACGTGCGCCACGAGGAGGCCGCCGCGTTCGCGGCCGGTGCCGAAGCGCAGATGACCGGACGGCTCGCGGTCTGCGCGGGCAGTTGCGGGCCCGGCAACCTGCACCTGATCAACGGCCTGTTCGACGCGCACCGCAGCGGGGCGCCGGTGCTGGCGCTGGCCTCGCACATCCCGTCCGCGCAGATCGGGACCGGGTTCTTCCAGGAGACCCACCCCGAGGAGCTGTTCAACGAGTGCAGCCACTTCTGCGAGCTGCTCTCGCAGCCCGAGCAGATGCCGCGGCTGCTGCGCACCGCCATCCAGACCGCGTCCGGTCGGCGCGGCGCTGCTGTGCTGGTGCTGCCGGGCGATGTCGCCGAGAAGCCCGTCGCCTCGTCCACCGGCCTGGGAATCATCGAGTGCGAGCCGCCCACGGTCGTGCCGTCGCAGGACCAGCTGCTCGCGCTGGCGGAGAAGCTGAACCAGGCCGAGCGGCCGATGTTCTTCTGCGGGGCGGGAACGCGCGGCGCGCACCAGGAGGTCATGGAGCTGGCCGCGCGGGTGAACGCGCCGGTCGGGCACGCCCTGCGCGGCAAGGAGTGGATCCAGTACGACAACCCCTTCGACGTGGGGATGAGCGGTCTGCTCGGCTATGGCGCCTGCTACGACGCGATGCACCGCGCCGACCTGGTGGTGCTGCTGGGCACCGACTTCCCGTACGACAACTTCCTGCCGCAGGCCAACACGGTGCAGGTCGACATCGAGCCGGCCCACCTGGGGCGGCGCACGGTGCTGGACCTGGCCGTGCACGGCGACGTCGCCGAGACCATCCGCGCGGTGCTGCCGCACGTCCAGCAGAAGACCGACCGCTCCTACCTGGACCGGATGCTGCGCGAGCACGCCGGGCAGCTGGAGCGGGTCGTCGACGCCTACACGCGCAACGTCGAGACCCAGGTGCCGATCCACCCGGAGTTCGTCGCCGACGTGCTCGACGACCTCGCCGCGGACGACGCGGTGTTCACTGTGGACACCGGGATGTGCAACGTGTGGGCGGCCCGCTACATCACGCCGAACGGACGGCGGCGGGTGCTCGGGTCCTTCGTGCACGGCTCGATGGCCAACGCGCTGCCGCAGGCCATCGGCGCGCAGATCTGCGAACCCGAGCGGCAGGTCATCTCGATGTCCGGGGACGGCGGGCTGGCCATGCTGCTCGGCGACCTGCTGAGCCTGCGCACCCACCGGCTGCCGGTGAAGGTCGTGGTGTTCAACAACTCCTCGCTGGGCATGGTCAAGCTGGAGATGCTCGTGGACGGTCTGCCCGACTTCGGCACCGACCACGACCACGTCGACTTCGCCGCGATCGCGGCCGCGGCGGGGATCCACTCGGTGCGGGTGGAGAAGCCGGGCGAGGTGCGCGAAGCCTTGGCCGATGCGCTGCAGCGGCCGGGGCCCGCACTGGTGGACGTGGTGACCGACCCGAACGCGCTGTCGATCCCGCCGCGGATCACCGGGGACCAGGTGAAGGGGTTCGCGCTGGCGGTGAGCCGGACGGTGCTGTCCGGCGGGGTGGGCAAGATGATCCAGCTGGCCCGCAGCAACCTCCGCAACGTGCCGCGCCCCTGAGCGGCTCGTTCTTCCGGACTCGTCAGGGCCAAGAGGCCTCGTTGCGCGCAATGGAATGTCTACTGTGGACATCTGGTGAGCGGTGTGCGGGTCGGCTCGCCGCGCCATGTCGTCCGGGGCGGGCGCGGTGACTGGTCCGAACGCGTTGTTGATCCTGCCGCGGGTTTTCGTGCTCGCGGCAGGGCTGAGGCGGGTGGATCCCGTTGGCTCGCGGCAGCCCGTGCAACGTGCTGCTCATGTGAGCACGGCGTGGCTTCGCTTGCGCGCCCTCGGCGTGTCGGGCCGATTTGCCTGCGATCATCGGGAAAACCGGGCGTGATCGTGCCTCGGTCGGCGATTCTCGTATTTGAGAACCCCCACGATGCACGGGGTTTCACTGGCGGGCGGGGGCGCATCCGGGCGGTTTGGGATACCAACTTCTCGTCCGGTGGCGCTCCACCGGCAGCTGGTCGGAGTTCGCCGATTATCAGGATTTGAAATCGGATGTCCGGGTTTTGCCTCGGGAATATGCCAGCGTTTGCGTTGTCTTCGTTCGTATTCCCCGGTTCCCGCCATTGATTTCCAGCCCCGGGTGGGTGTACTCCATTTTGGCGATGGTGCTTCGTTTGGGGGGAGGAACGTAACCATCTTCGGCCACCATCCGATGTGCATCGGTGCCCACCGGGTTGGCCGGAGCGGGCTAGTGGACGAATGCCGTGAGGGTGATGGGTTGGTGACTCAGTGTGGACCTCCGGGCAGGATGGGGCTCATGACAGTCAGTCCCACGGTGCGTCGTCGTCGTTTAGCTGCTGAGCTGCGGCGACTGCGGGCGCATGCGGAGGTCACCCAGCAGCAGGCCGCCGGGCATCTCGGCTGCACGCAGGCGAAGATCGGGCGGTTCGAAACCGCGAAGCGATCTCCGTCGGTCGGAGATGTTTCGGCACTGCTGGATTTCTACGGGGTCGAGGGGTGCGAGCGGGATCAGCTGATCAACCTCGCGCGCGATGCCCGCAAACGGGGTTGGTGGCATTCCTACAGCGATGTCCTGCCCGAGTGGTACGAGACCTACGTGGGTTTGGAGGCGGAAGCGTCCTCCATCCACACCTACGAGGCCGAGGCCATTCCTGGACTGCTCCAGACGCGTGAATACGCGCATGCGATCACGAAAGCGACCCTCATCAGAGCCGATGAATCGGAGATCAGCCGACGGGTCGATCTGCGCATACAGCGGCAGCAGCGGATTGTGGGGGACAACCCGCTGGAGCTGTGGGCGGTGGTGGGAGAAGCCGCCCTGCGCAGGCGGGTCGGTGGGCCCGGGGTGCTCCGCCGACAGCTGGAACACCTGCTGAAACTCGTGCAGTTGCCGCACGTGACCCTGCAGGTGATGCCGTTGGACGCGGGGGCGCACCCGGCGCAGGCCGGGCCGTTCGTCATCCTGCGCTACTCGAATTCCATCGACCCCGACGTGGTTTATCTGGAAACCCACGTGGGCGGGCTCTACCTCGAGCGCGAGATAGAGATCTCGAACTACGTCACGATGATGGACCATTTACGCGCGCATGCGGTAGATCCGGACGGTTCCGTAGAACTAATGCAACAACGCATAGGAGAGTTGTAGATGGTGGATATCACCGACTGGCGCACCAGCACGCGTACCCAAGGTCAGGGGCAGTGCGTCGAGGTCGGCTTCGGAGCTGACTGCGTCGGGGTGCGCGATACCAAGAACAGATCCGGTGGCCAGATCACCGTTGCGCAGCAGCGTTGGCTCGAGTTCGTCAGCGGTGTCAAGCTCGGCTGCTTCGACGATCGCTGAGCCCGACTTCATGCGTCGATGAGCGCGTTCCCGGGTCTCCCCGCTCGGTGGCGCGCTCATCGGTGCTTTTCGGCGTGTTCTGCGGTGCGGGGAGCGGAACTTCGAAACCCCTGGTGGGTCCTGAGTTCCGCTCCCCCCCCCCCAGCGCCAGCCAGAACGGAAGAGCGGCGGGTTGGGGAAGAG
>NZ_JBEOVY010000410.1:0-6280 GCF_040295745.1 Saccharopolyspora sp. NPDC002686 | reverse complement strand
CTCCGGCGCTCCGATTTCCATTGAAATTGCGGATGTTGTCCACAGGACCCGGAACCTGTCCACAGGTGTCGGTGTGTCGGGACCCGACACACCGACGCACGTCGGTCGACCGCTCGAGCCCGTCCCCTCGCCCTGCCCGAGCACACCCGGCACACCGTTGTCCAGTGAATTTCACAGTTTCAATTGAAACTGCGATCCGCCGTGGGTGGGGTGCGCAGTTTCAATTGAAACTGCGGTTCGGGCGCGGAACGCGAGGAACCTTCCGGTGGAGTCGGGCGGTGCGAGGTGGATCGCGTGGTCGTGCGGGGTGGGGAGTCGCACTACGCTGGGTGGCATGAACGCGTTCACGCTGGGTGGGGCGACCACGATCCTGGACGGCGGTCTGGCCACCGAGCTGGAGGCGCTCGGGCACGACCTGTCCGATTCGCTGTGGTCGGCCCGGCTGCTGGCCGACTCGCCGGAGGAGATCGTGGCCGCCCACGCCGCGTTCTTCCGCGCCGGGGCCGAGATCGCGACGACGGCCAGCTACCAGGCCAGCTTCGAGGGTTTCGCCGCGCGCGGCATCGAGCGCGAGGAGGCGGCGAAGCTGATGCGCCGCAGCGTGGAGCTGGCCCGGCTGGCCGGTGACGTCGAGCCGGGTCGGCACCGCTGGGTCGCGGCGTCGATCGGCCCGTACGGCGCGATGCTCGCCGACGGCTCGGAGTACCGCGGCCGCTACGGCCGCACCAAGCGCGAGCTGCGCGACTTCCACCGCCCGCGGATGGAGGTGCTGGCCGAGTCCGTCCCGGACGTCTTCGCCCTGGAGACGGTCCCGGACGTCGAGGAGGCCGAAGCGCTCGTCGACGCCCTCGACGGGCTCGACGTCCCGGCCTGGCTGTCGTTCACCACCAGCGGCGACCGCACGCGCGCCGGACAGCCGCTCGCGGAGGCCTTCGCGGTGGCCGAGCACGCGGGGATCATCGCGGTCGGCGTCAACTGCTCGGCCCCCGAGGACGTCCTGACCGCGATCGAAATCGCTTGCGGGACAACGACGAAACCCGTCGTGGTCTACCCGAACAGCGGCGAGAACTGGGACGCGCAGAAGCGGAGCTGGACCGGACGCCCCCAGCTGTCGCCCGCCCTGGCGCGCACCTGGCGCGATGCCGGCGCCAGCGTGATCGGCGGCTGCTGCCGGGTCCGCCCGGAGGACATCTCCGCGATCGCCGAAGCCCTGATCGACCCGGAGCGCTGAAAACCGGTTGCCGTCGAACGGCAGCGCGCTCCAAGCTGGGATCGGCGAAGGAGCGCGCATGGAACCGGAATTCGATGCTGAAGGCCTGTTCGACGACGACTACCTGTACTTCTACCAGGACCTGATCGATCCGCGCAGCGATGCCGAAGCGGGCCAGATCTGGGACCTGCTCGGCCTCGAACCGGGGGCGGAGCTGCTGGACCTGGCCTGCGGGCACGGCCGGCTGGCCAACCCGCTGGCCGCGCTCGGCTGCCGGGTGACCGGCCTGGACAGCGCCGGAACGTTCCTGGAGCACGCCCGCGCCGACGCCGCTGCCCGCGGTGTCGAGGTCGACTACCGGCTGGGCGACATGCGCGAACTGCCCTGGACCGACCGGTTCGACGCGGTCATCAACTGGTTCACCGCGTTCGGCTACTTCTCCGACGAGGGCAACCGCGAGGTCCTGGCCCAGGTCCACCGGGCGCTGCGACCAGGTGGGAGGTTCGCGATGGAGCTCAACAACCTCGCGAACCTCCTCCCCCGCTACCAACGCGACGTCGTCCGCACCCGGGGCGAGGACATGGCGATCGACGAGCACCACCTGGACCCGGTCACCCTCCGCTCCCACGTGCGGCGAACGCTGATCCGGGGCAGCGAGCGGCGAACGGTCCGCTACTCGGTCCGCCTGCTCACCGCCCCGGAACTGCGAACCTGGCTGGCAGAAGCCGGTTTCCGCGAAATCGAGATCCTCGGCGAGGACGGCGGAAGGCTGACCACCGATCACCGCCGGATGATCGTCACCGCCCGCGCCTAGCCGGCCAGGACGTCGGTGGGGACGGCGTAGCCGCGGACCCGTTGCGGGTGGTCGCCGACCGGGATGCGGGCCACTTCGGTGGATCCGTCGAAGTCGACCACGGTGATGTCGTCGCTGTCGCTGTTGGACAGCACGCAGTACCGGCCGTTCGGGGTGGCCGCCGCCCAGTAGGGCTTCTTGCCGGTGGGGATCAGGGCGTCGGTGGTCAGGCTCGGCACCGAGACGATGGCCGCGTAGTCCGACACCGTGCCCGCGTCGCACAGCTTCGTGCCGTCGCCGTTGAGCGCCAGCCCGTGGTGCGCGGAGTCCAGCGGGTACTCGTCGCGCCGGAGCTTCTTCGCGTCCTCGGACAGCGGCAGGTGCACGGTGCGGGTGATCCGCTTCTCGACCAGGTCGTACTCGACGAACCCGTGGTGGAAGGACAGCTGCGCGTACATGGTGCGCCCGTCGGGCATCACCAGGAACGGGCGGATCCCGACCCCGAAGTCGATCACGTCGGTGACCTGGTTGGTCGCGGTGTCCACAATGGTCAGCCAGCGGTTGCCCTTGAGCGGGTCCAGCGCGGGCTCGTCGGGCATGATCACCCGGCCGATGGTGGCGTTGTAGAGCGTCCGGCCGTCGGCGGAGTACCTGTTCTCGTGCGGGAAGTCGCCGGTCGGGAAGTTGCCGACGACGGTGCCGGTGGCGGGGTCGAGCAGTTCCACCTGGTTCGCGGTGGTGGCCGACACCGCCAGCTGGGAGCCGTCCGGCGACAGCGCCATGTGGTCGGAGCGGTAGCCGCTGACGTCGGTGCGCCACACCTGCCTGCCGGAGTCGATCTCGTAGGCCGCGACGTCGCCGAGGCTGGGCCGCGAGACGTACATGGTGCGGCCGTCCGGGGACACCGCGATGTCGTCGACCAGCTGGTCGTGGCCTTCGCCCGCGGTGTTGCGGATGACGGCCATCGCGGCGTGCTCGTCGGGCGTCATCTCGGCGAGCCGCTGCTGGAGGTCGGGGACGACGTCGATGCGCTGGTACTTGCCGAAGTGCTCGGCGTCGACCAGGTCGACCGTGCCGTCCCAGTTGTTGCCGACGAACATGACGTCCCGCTGCGGCTCGGCGGCCGCCGGTGGAACGGGAGCGAGCGCGATCAGCGCCGCGACGCCGATCGCGCTCAGCCTGGAAATCCTGACACCACGCGGAGTCCGCATCCGAACCGCCCTTCTGCCGCCAAGTGGACAACCCACCCAACGAATATGAGACCGATTCAGATATGGTCCGGCGCCAATTCGGCCGGTCAAAGCCGTGAGCACTTTCCGGGGCTATCACCCCGCAAAGTGCTCACAGCCCCGCTGACCTGGCCGAACAGTCCTCAGAGCTTCGCGCCGACGTGCAGCGCGATGCCGGAGTTCGGCGCGACCGCGGCGTCGAACCGGCCGTCCTCCCCGACCTCGACGGTCGCGCCGGTGCACGACCCGTTCACCAGCTCCCCGCTCATCACGTCGCAGTAGGTCCCGGCCGGCAGCGAGCTCTGGAAGGTCTGCGACAACTCGCCGCCCTCCCGGTTGAGCGCCACGAATCCCTTGTCCCCGCGCCCGAAAGCGACCTGCCCGCCGCCGTTGTCCCACCAGTTCACCAGGTCGGTGCCCTGCACCGCGCCGTGGAACCCGGCCATCCCGGCGATGATCGGCCGCCGGTGCTCGCACACCCACGCGGAATCCTCGCAACTGGCAGCCTTCGTCGTCCCGTCCGCCTCGGCGGGCGGCCCGGCATCGGCGTTGTCGAAGGCGAAGCTGGAGATCAGCTGCGGAGTCCCGTACGGGTAGGCGAGCTCGAACGCGACCGACAGGTCGTAGGTGACGCCGTCCTTGTAGGTCAGGATCGGCGAGCTGCGCTGCGTGTCGTGGTTGTCGATGAACACCACGGCCTGATCGCTGGGCAGCGACATCCGCTCCGGCAGGTTCGCCAGCTGCGCCAGCGACCCGTCCCGGAAGGCGTTGGCGACCACGCCGTAGTAGCCGAACTCGGTGACATCACCGTTGCCGGTGTACTCCCCCGCCGTCGTCGTGCTGTCCCCGATCACCTCCTGGAAGACGTACGGCCGCGCGCCGGTGCCCGGAACGTTCTGCAGCGCACCGAAAACCGCGCCGACGTCCTCCGGCGGCATGTGCTTGACCCCGTCCACCCGGAACCCGGAAACCCCCATGCCCACCAGGTCGTTCAGGTAGGCGATCTGGGTGTTGCGCACGTGCTCGGACTCGGTGGCCAGGTCCGCCAGGCCGACCAGCTCGCAGTTGCGCACCTCCCACTTGTCCTCGTAGTTGCTGATGTCGCGGCGACAACCGTGGAAGTCGGCGTCGGAGTACACGCCGGGGTAGTCGTACTTGTCGTAGGTCGAGCCACCGCTGCCCGGCCCGCTGGCGTCCGAACTGCCGGCGCTCATGTGGTTGACCACCGCGTCGACGTAGACCTCCACGCCCGCGTCGTTGCAGGTCCGCACCATCGAGGCGAACTGCTCGCGGTCGCCGCGGCGGCTCTTCAGCTGGTAGCTCACCGGCTGGTAGTCCTGGTACCAGGGATAACCCTTGTCGCCGAGCACCACGTGCTCCTGCGGCGGTGACACCTGGACGGCACCGAATCCCTTGGGGCCCAAGAAGTCCGCGCACTCCCGCGCGATGGATTCCCACGGCCACTGGAACATCTGGACGATCGGTCCGCGCACCGGAGCGGACTCCGCGGTCGCGGCGGGCACCATCGACGCTCCGCCGACCGCCGCGGCGAGCGCGAGCAACACCAATCGCATGACAACCTCCTCAGCGTGGAGCGGTCGTCATCGATCACATTTTCTTGCGCGAGTTAAGTCAACATGCCAGCAGAACCTGGCATGAACTGGTCAAATCCCTGCAAAATTTTGCAGGCTAAGCCAGCAGCGATGCCACTTCCACCGCCGCCGCGGCCCCGTAGGCGTCGGTGAAGCGCCGCAGCGCGCGCCCGTGGTCGAGGCTCCACTCCTGCGTCCCGGTCACCTCCAGGACGTGCACCGCGATCAACGACCCCAGCTGCGCGGAACGCTCCCACGACAGTCCTGTTTGGACACCGGCGAGGAAGCCCGCCCGGAACCCGTCGCCCACCCCGGTCGGATCGACCCGGCCGCGGTCCGGAACCGCAGGCACCAGCAGCCGTTCGCCGTCACGACCCACGACCTCCGCACCCGACGCGCCGAGCGTGGTGATCCGGACGCCGACCCGGTCCTGCACGTCGGACTCGGTCCACCCGGTCTTCTGCAGCAGCAGACCCCACTCGTACTCGTTGGTGAACAGGTACTCCGCGCCGTCGACGACCCGCCGCACCTGCTCGCCGTCGAGCCGCGCCAGCTGCTGCGACGGGTCGCTGGCGAACGGGTAGCCGCGCTGGCGGCACTCGTCGGCGTGCCGCAGCATCGCCAGCGGATCGTTCGGGCTGATCAGCACCAGGTCGACGGCGGCGCGCGCGAGCACCGGCTCCAGCTCGACGTTGCGGGCCTCGGCCATCGCCCCGGCGTAGAAGGACGCGATCTGGTTGAACTCCTCGTCGGTGGTGCACACGAACCGCGCGGTGTGCGCGACCTCCGAGACGTGCACGCCCGAGCAGTCCACGCCGTTGCGCTCCAACCAGGAGCGGTAGTCGGCGAAGTCGTCGCCGACCGCGCCGATCAGCACCGGGCGTTGCCCCAGCAGGCCCAGCGCGAAGGCGATGTTGGCCGCCGCTCCACCCCGCCGCACCACGAGGTCGTCGACCAGGAAGCTCAGCGAGACCTGCGCCAGGTTGTCGGCGACGAGCTGGTCGGTGAACCGGCCGGGGAAGTGCATCAGGTGATCGGTGGCGATGCTGCCGGTGACGGCGACGGGCACGACGACCTCCCAGGTGTCGCAGCAGGTGAGCGCACGCCGAGGGTAACGCCGCCGGGGGCGCCCGGCCGCCGCGCGCGACGGCGGACAATGGGCGCATGCGCGATGTGGAGATCCGGGACGACATGATCCGGCTCGGTCAGCTGCTGAAGCTGGCGGGCCTGGTCGAGGACGGCGCGGAGGCGAAGGAGGTCCTCGAAGAGGGGCTGGTCGAGGTCAACGGCGCGGTGGAGACCCGCCGCGGCAAGCAGATCGTCGACGGCGACGAGGTCGTCCTCGGCCCTGAGATCATCCATGTTGTCACCGGTACGGTTGGAGGCGATCAGATCGATCAATCGACCGACAATTCGGGGAGCGCGAAGCGATGAGCGCACGAGGACGCGCGGGAGA
>NZ_JBEOVY010000409.1:0-6310 GCF_040295745.1 Saccharopolyspora sp. NPDC002686 | reverse complement strand
GGCGGTCCACCAGCGCGCCGATGGCGCCGATGGCCAGCCAGCCGCCGGCGTGCTCGCCGAACAGCGACATCGCCCGAGCGGTCTTGACCACGGCTGGCTTGGCCAGCGCGCCCTGCACCTTGCGCAGCGCGACGGTTTCGGGTGTGACCGTCGCCGGTGCTTCGTCGGCGGATGCGGCGACGTCCCCTTCTGGGTTGGTCGCCGTCGTCAGCTCTGCCACATCGTCTCCGGGTGGATCGGGGTCACTTCTGGTCGAAGGCCTGTTTCCAGGACTCCGCGCTGGTCAGCTCGGGCAACGCTGCCCGGTAGACGGCGCACAGCCGGGACCACTCCTGGCCCAGCCGCTTGTAGTTGGCCATCGCGCGCATGCCCAGCCGGCGGAACTCCTCCGGGTCGCGGCGCCGGAACGCCACCCCGCTGCCGTCGGCGTTGGACACGGTCGCGCTGTCCAGGTTGCCCAGCAGGAACCAGCGAGCGCTGGCCGCGGGCACGTTCAGCTGCGGACGCTCGCCGGCGTCCTTGGCCGGTTCCTTGAGGTTGTGCAGCAGCGCCTTGGACGCGCGCGCCGCGATCACCGCCGGGTTCACCGGCGGCTTGAGCAGGCCTTCGGCCATGATCGGGTTCGCCGAGGGCGGCGGGAACTCGCGGGCCGACGGCAACGTCTTGGCGTCGTCGTAGTCCTTGCGCAGCTCCCGGACCTCCGGCAGCGCCGTGCGGAGGCTCTCGAACAGGCCCTCCGGGCCCGCCATGAAGTCCTCCAGCGCCTTCTGCTGCACCGCGACCGTGGAGTACTCCATCGACAGCAGGTGCCGGAGGGTGAGCTTCAGCCCCTGCTTGATGATGTTGTTCTTGACCTCGTCCGGGCTGTGCAGCGCGGCCAGGATCAGGCGGTTGCGGGTGTGGAAGTACGCCGTCCAGTCGGTGGCGTCGTTCTTGTCCGTCCACGGCATGTGCCAGATCGCCGCGCCCGGCAACGTCACCGTCGGGTACCCGCGCTCACCAGCGCGCAGCGAGTACTCGGAGTCGTCGTGCTTGATGAACAGCGGCAGCGGCAGGCCGGTGCGCTCGATCACCTCGCGCGGGAACAGGCACATCCACCAGCCGTTGTAGGTGGAGTGGATGCGCTGGTGCAGCTTCTTGGTCTTGCGCAGCGGCTTCTTCGCGAAGTCGTGGTCGGTGACCGCGCCCGGCGCGGCCCGCCAGATGCCCTGGCCGAGGTCGACGACCTCGCCCATGGTGTGCAGCCGCGAGCGGGCCTGCAGGTTCAGCATCTGGCCGCCGACGATCACCGGGTGCGAGGCGGCGCGGGCGAACGCGTTCGCGCGCAGGACGCCGTCCGGCTCCAGGGCGATGTCGTCGTCGATGACCATGACCTGCTCGGCGTCCGAGTTGTAGATGCCCTCGTACATGACGCGGCCGAAGCCGCCCGAGCCGCCGATGTTGTCCTGCTCGATCACGTGCAGCTTGTCGCCGATCCGGCGAGCCGCCTCGTCGAAGCCCTCGGTGTCGCGGATCTTCTGCGGGCCCTGGTCGGCCACCACGACGCGCTGCACGACCTCCATGACCTGCGGGTCCTCGCCCAGCGTCTGCAGGGCGAGCACGCAGTCGGCGGGCCGCATCGTGGTGGTGCCCACGACGACCTGCTGCTTGGGCAGCGGGACGTCGGTGGTCCAGGCCGCCTCGTCGATCTCCAGCGGCACGTCGTTGGTGAACAGGTCGAACCAGATCCACCCGCCGTCCTCGAACGGCGTCAGCGACACCCGGAACTCCAGGGACGTCCAGTCCTGGCTGTCCACCGGGGTGCCCTGCAGGTGGACGCTGTCGCCGTTGGCCTTCGAGCGGTAGACGTCGAGCCGACCGGCCCCCTTGACCTTCAGCCGCAGCACGACCTCGTCGACCTTGGTCCAACGCTTCCAGTAGCTGGCCGGGAACGCGTTGAAGTAGGAGGCCAGGGAGATCTTGCGGTGCGCGGGCACCAGCAGCCGGCGCCGCGACACGACGGTGGCGGCGCTGTCCAGCGACGCCGGCTCGTCGATGTACAGCGGGCGGACGTCCAGCGGGTCCTCGCTGCGCGGGAACACCACGCGCTGCAGAACCTGCTGGGACGACACGTCAGCGGTACCGGAGCGCATCGACGTCACGTCGCTGAGCTTGCTCTCCCCCGCAGCGGGAGAACGGTCCTCTCGGGGGGTCCGGTCGGTCACGTCAGTCCTCCAGCGAGCCGTCCAGCGAACGGCCCTCGGTGAAGTATGGAGCGATCTTGTTGTCGAACACGCTCAGCGCCGAGCCGATGGCCATGTGCATGTCCAGGTACTTGTAGGTGCCCAACCGCCCGCCGAAGATGACCTTGCGCTCCTTGGCCTCCTTCTTGGCCAGCTCGCGGTAGGCCTCCAGCTTGCGCCGGTCCTCCGGGGTGTTGATCGGGTAGTACGGCTCGTCCCCGCTCTCCGCGGACCGGGAGTACTCGCGGACGATGACCGACTTGTCCTTCGGGTAGTAGTCCCGCTCCGGGTGGAAGTGCCGGAACTCGTGGATCCGGGTGTACGGGATCTCCTCGTCGGCGTAGTTCATCACCGACGTGCCCTGGAAGTCGCCGGTCTGCACGACCTCGGTCTCGAAGTCCAGGGTGCGCCAGCCCAGCTCGCCCTCGACGTAGTCGAAGTAGCGGTCCAGCGCGCCGGTGAACACCACCGGGACGTCCGTCGGCAGCTCGTCGCGCACCTCGAAGAAGTCGGTGCTCAGCCGGACGTCGATGTTGTCGTGCTCGGCCATCTTCTCCAGCCACGCGGTGTAGCCGTCGACCGGCAGGCCCTCGTAGCTGTCGTTGAAGTACCGGTTGTTGAAGTTGTAGCGGACCGGCAGGCGGCTGATGATCGCCGCGGGCAGTTCCTTGGGGTCGGTCTGCCACTGCTTGGCGGTGTAACCGCGCACGAACGCCTCGTACAGCGGGCGTCCGATCAGCGAGATGGCCTTCTCCTCGAGGTTCTGCGCGTCCGCAGTCTCGATCTCGGACGCCTGCTCGGCGACCAGCGCCTTCGCCTCGTCCGGGGTGAACCCGCGACCGAAGAACTGGCCCAGCAGGCCCAAGTTCATCGGGAACGAGTAAATCTGGCCCTTGTGCGTGGTGAACACGCGGTGCTGGTAATCCGTGAACTCGGTGAACTGGTTCACGTAGTCCCACACGCGCTTGTTCGAGGTGTGGAAGAGGTGCGCGCCGTAGCGGTGCACCTCGATGCCTGTTTCGGGCTCCGCCTCCGAGTAGGCGTTGCCCCCGATGTGGTCACGACGGTCCAGCACCAGCACCCGCTTGTCCAGCTGGGTGGCGGCGCGCTCTGCGATCGTGAGGCCGAAGAATCCGGAACCAACAACGATCAGGTCATAGCCTGCGAAGCTCACAGCCGTCGAGGGTAGCGGGGGCGAACCACCGGCCCGAAACCGCGTTGACATTATCCGCTACACATCGCTACGCGCCGTGTCGATATCACCGCAAATGGCAGTTTCCACGCATTCGCGCAACCTGCGAATACTCACCCCGAGTGAACGGCGCGATACGGTTCGCATCTATTCGCCATTGTTATTACCCGTCAGGCGACCCGCCCGGCGTGTCGTGTCCCGAGTAGGATCGTCGCCTGCGTCGACGCGCCCCCGCTCCCCTGCGGATCGCGAGTGCGGGCGCCGGATTCTGGGGTGGTGAACATCGGGGTGGCACGTGCTCGTGACGGGCGGCACCTGCTGGTCGCGGCGATCGCGATCGAGATCCTGGCGATCTGGTTCGTGCACTGGATCGACACGCGCGGTTACATCGACACCGAGATCTACCAGCTCGGCGCCCGCGCCTGGCTGCGCGGCTACGACGTCTACGGCGGCGACCTGACGCCGGAGTCACCGGACTCGGCCACCCTGCCGTTCATCTACCCGCCCTTCGCGGTGCTGCTGTTCGTGCCGCTGACCTGGCTGTCGACCGAGGCCGCGGTCGTCGTGGTGTCGGTGCTCTCGCACCTGGCGATCCTGGTCACCGCGTACTCGCTGGCCCGCTCGTCGAGCTACCTCGCGCCGCGGGCCGGGCAGGTGGCGGTGGCCACGGCGGTGCTGCTGCCGTGGTTCACGCTGATCGAGCCCACCCGGGAGACGCTGAACTACGGGCAGATCAACCTGGTGCTGATGGGGCTGGTGGCGGCCGACTGCCTGCTGCCGCGCACCCGCTGGCCGCGCGGGCTGCTGGTCGGCATCGCGGCGGCGATCAAGCTGACGCCGCTGGGCTTCCTGCTGCTGTTCCTGCTGCGCCGGGACTACCGGGCGATGGCCGTGACCGGGGCGACCTTCGCCGCGACGGTGCTGGTCGGGCTTGTCGCCGCGCCGAAGGACTCGGCGGACTGGTGGCTGGACTCGATGTTCTCCACCGGCGACTCCCTCGGCACCGTCTACGCGGGCAACCTGACGCTGCGCAGCCTGCTGGCCAAGCAGTCGCTGACCGGGTTCACGCTGAACTCGCTGTGGGTGCTGGGCTCTTTGGCGCTGCTCGTGCTGGCCGTGCTCGGCATCCGGTACGCGCTGCGGACGTCCAACGTCGCGCTGGCGGTGTGCCTGAACGCGATCTGGATCGTGCTGGTGTCGCCGATCTCCTGGTCGCACCACTGGGTGTGGGCCGGGCCGACGCTGGCGCTGCTGTTCGCCATGTCGCTGCGGAACCAGTGGTACGGCGTGACGATCGCGGTGGTGCTGTGCGCGCTGACGGTGCTGTCCGGTCCGCAGTGGTACCTGCCGAACACCGGCGACAAAGAGCTGGACTGGACGTTCTCGCAGCAGATCGTCGGCAACGCCTACACGCTGATCGGCATCGGGTTCCTGGTCGCCGCGGCCGTGGCGCACGTCCGGTTCCGGCCGGGCTCCGCCCGCGCGCCGGAACCCGTCGACGCGGCCCCGACTCCCGCGCCGCAGCACGTCCGCTGACACGCACCGGCGTGTCGTCATCCGACACACCGACACCTGTGGACAAGTCGTCCGCCCTGTGCAGAACTTCCGCGATTTCAATGGAAATCGGACCTCTGATTTCCATTGAAATCGTGGAGATCCCCGGGTCGGGTCCACAGGGGACGGCAGGTGGTCACCCGGACAGAGCAGTTGACCAGCGGCTGATCGGAGCCGCCCGCATACTCGCTTCGGTCCACGAAGCGGTTCCGGCATCCGGCCGGTGCCGACGCGCGGAAGCGAGGTACTGCGATGCGTCTCCGGCTGGGTCTTCCGATCGCGCTGCTGCTGGCTGCGACCGCACTTCCCGCTGCCAGCGCCGCCACCCCGGAGTCGAGCACCCGGATTCCGCTGCGCGACGCGCCGCTGGACCGCTCCGAAGCGCGCGAAGTCCGCACCCCGGCACCCTTCGACCTGGTCGGTCTCGCCTGGCGCGGGCCGGCACCGGACCGCGTCGAGGTGCGGACCCGCGGTGCCGGCGAGTGGAGCGAGTGGACCCGGCTGGATCCGGACGCCGGCGGTAGCGAACCGCTGTGGGCCGGGCGCGCCGACACCGCGCAGGTGCGCGCCAGCCGAGGCGGTGCCGACGTGACCGGCGAGCTGGAGCTCGTCGCCATCGACCCCGGCACGCGACCCGCCGCAGCGCCGGGAACGCGGATCGCCGGGGCGCCGCCGGTCGTCTCGCGGGCGCAGTGGGGCGCCGACGAGAGCCTGATGACCTGGCCGATCGAGCGCACCCGGACCAAGGCCGTGACCGTGCACCACACCGCGGGCACCAACGACTACAGCTGCGAGCAGTCCGCAGACCTCGTGCGGGCGATCTACCGCTACCACGCGGTCGAGCTGAAGTGGGGCGACATCGGCTACCACGCGCTGGTGGACAAGTGCGGCACCGTCTTCGAGGGACGCGCGGGTGGCCTGAGCGGTGACGTCATCGGTGGGCACGCGCGGGGCTTCAACCGCGAGACGTTCGGCGTGTCGATGCTCGGCAACTACGACCGGGCGAAGCCGAGCAGCAAGACCGTCGAGTCGGTCTCCGAGATCAGCGCCTGGAAGCTCGGCACCGCCGGGGTGCGGGCCGACGGCCAGACCCAGCTGACGGCCGAGCCGGCGGACAACTCGCAGCACCCGGCCGGTGCCGTGGTCACGCTGCCGACGATCTTCGGGCACCGGGACGTCAGCAAAACGGCCTGCCCGGGCAAGAACGGCTACGCGGAGCTCGGACCCATCCGGGCCCGCGCCGCAGTCCTCCAGCAGCGCGCCGACCGTCAATGATCATTTACAGTTTCAATTGAAACTGCGGATCCCAGGCACGGCGGATCGCAGTTTCAATTGAAACTGC
>NZ_JBEOVY010000408.1:0-6325 GCF_040295745.1 Saccharopolyspora sp. NPDC002686 | reverse complement strand
GAAACTGTGGAACCCCGGAACCCGGACTTCGGAGCCAGTCCCCGGGACTGAGGGCGTCGGGGGGTGGACGAGCAGGGTGGTGTGTGGTCGCGGATTTCGGAGAGGGGTTCAGCTCTTTGAATTCGCTGGTCTTGGACGTCCACAGTGGATTGTCGGGGTGGGTCCGGGCGCGGAGCCGGGGAGCCTATGATGATCTTGGCTCGGGGCTCATCAGGTTCCCGCCGTCACCCGACGCAGCGAACATCTCGCGTCGGCGCATCCCGCCAACAGCCAGGCACCGGAAGACCTATGTCCACCCTCACCCCGACCGCCCCCGAGCAGACGCTGCCGATCCGCCCCGCGGTGGCACCTCCGGCGCGCCTGCGGTGGTGGCAGGTCCTGGCGATCGTGGCGGCGGCGTTCAACGCCCGCACCTCGGTGACCGCGGTCGGCGCGGCGCTGCCCGAGATCCGCGCGGCGCTGGGGCTCGGCACCGGGGCGGTCGTGGTCCTCACCGCGCTGCCGTGCCTCTGCATCGCCGCGACGACCTGCCTCGTGCCGCTCCTCCGCCGCCGGATGGGAACCCAGACCGGGATCGTGCTGTTCCTGGGCTTCCTGCTGACCGGGCAGGCGATCCGCGTCGCCGAAGGCCAGTGGTTGCTGCTCGCGGGAACCGCACTGGCCTGCTGCGCGATCGGCGGGACGCAGGTCCTGCTGCCCGCCGTCTGCCAGCAGCTGGGCGGTCGCCGCGCCGCCGGGCTCACGATGCTGTCGGCCAGCACGATCGGAGCCGGAGCCGCCACCGCGACGGCGACGACCCCGTGGCTGACCGAGATCGGCGGCTGGCGAGCCGGACTGGGCGCGTGGATCGTCCCGGTGGCGTTCGCGCTGCTGCTGTGGGCTCCGCAGAGCAGCACGCCGCGAATCACCGCGCCGCAGCTCGAGAAGCCGCGCCGGCCGCTCCTGCGAAGCCCCGGCGCCTGGTACCTGACCACGTTCATGGGCCTGCAATCCCTGCAAGCCCTGTCCCTGCTGTCCTGGCAACCGGTCCTGCTGCGGACCACCGGAGCCGATCCCGCCCAGGCCGCCGCGCTCAGCACCAACACCCTCGTGGTCAGCATCGCCGCGTCCGCGGTCATCACGGCCTCCTGCTACCGCCGGACCACGCACATCGGCCGCTGGATGGTGCTGACCACCTGCAGCGGCGGGCTCGGCCTGCTGGGCCTGCTCATCGCCCCGTCCGCCACCCCGGTCCTGTGGGCGGCGCTGCTCGGAGTCGGGATGGCGGCCCTCGCCCCCGCGATGGCCGCCATCCCGGTGCAGGCAGCGGACGGCGACGAGACGACCCGCTTGTCGGCGATGGTCCAGGGCTTCGGCTACCTGCTCGCCGCGATCGGCCCCGCCCTCATCGGCACCCTCACCGATGCCACCAGCAACGCCGAGTGGACCCTGACCGCCCTCCTGTTCTGCAACCTCGTCCAGCTCCTGTTCGCCGCCCTCAGCAACCGCCTGCCGGCTCAGGCCGAAGCCCCGGCCCGCCTGCCGAAGACCGCACCCGAGGTCAGACCCGTGCCGCCCGGGTAGTTCCCGCTGAACAGGCCGCCGAGCATCTCACCGCAGACGAGCAGGCCCGGGATCGGCGCACCCGCCTCGTCGAGCACACGACCCCGGGTGTCCGCGTGCAGCCCGCCGAAGGTGAAGGTGATGCCGCAGGTCACGGGGAACGCGTAGTACGGCGCGGTTTCCAGCGGGAGCGCCCAGTTCGACTTCGGCGGCGCCACCGAGGCGCGACGGCCGTCCAGCACCGCGGCGTCGAACGGGACCGAGCGGTCGATGGCCGCGTTGAACTCCGCCACGGTCTTCTGCAGCGTTCCGGCGTCAACTCCCATACCGCGGGCGAGTTCCTCGACGGTGTCGGCCACGACGACCGACGCACCCGGCATGTCGTACTCCTCCGCGCGCAGCCACGGACGCGTCGTGGCGTCGAAGAGCTGGAACGCCGAGCCGCCGGGCTGTTCGAGGATTCGCGCCCCGTACTTCGCGTAGGTCAGGTTGCGGAAGTCCGAGCCCTCGTCGAGGAACCGCTCGCCGCGCGCGTTGACCACGATGCCCAGCGGGTAGCCGCCGCGGGTGAGCTGGTTGGTGAACTCGCGGTTGCTCTCGTTCTGCTCGAACCAGGCGTCCCACGCCACGCTGTGGCAGGTGCTCCAGTCGCCGTGGGTCCCGGCACCCGCCTCGATCGCGGCGGTGAGCATGTCGCCGGTGTTGTGCGGGGTGCCGCGGACCTTGGCCCGGTGCCAGCCCTCGCCGAGGTGCTTGCGCCGCAGCTCGGCGTCGGCTTCGAAACCGCCGGCGGCCAGCACCACCGATTCCGCGCGCACGACCTCGCGATTCCCTTCCGCGTCAACGCATTCCACGCCGGTGACGACGCCGTCTTCGAGCACCAGCCGCTGGCAGCGCACCCCGTAGCGGATCTCCACACCCGCGCTCCGCGCCGCGGCCGTGTGCTGTTCGATCAGGCCCTTGCCGCCGCCCGTGCTGCCGACCGCGAGCCCGCCCCAGAAGACCTGCCGCTGCTCGCGGTCCGGGTAGGCCTGCCGCTCGTACATGAGCCGGAAGCGCAATCCCTTGCCGTGCAACCACCTCAGCGCGTCCTGGCTGTCGCCGATCAGCACCTCGGTCAGCGTCCGGTCGTTGCGCCCCCCGGTCACCTTCGCCATGTCGGCGGCGAAGTCCTGCGCGGTGTACGGCGGCAGGACCGAGTTGGCGTGCCGTTCGTCGGGATCGAGCAGGTCGGCGACGTCGTCCAGGCCGCCGTGGACGATCCGGAACGCGCCTGCGGTGTAGTAGCTGTTGCCGCCGGCCTCCGACGGCGCGCCCTTCTCCAGCAGGAGCACTCGGCGCCCGCGCTCGGCCGCGGCGTGCGCAGCGCTGAACCCGGCGTTGCCGCCGCCGACCACCACGACGTCAACCGCCGCACCGGCATCCGGTCGCATTCGTC
Organism: Saccharopolyspora sp. NPDC002686; assembly: GCF_040295745.1. Lineage (NCBI taxonomy): Bacteria > Bacillati > Actinomycetota > Actinomycetes > Pseudonocardiales > Pseudonocardiaceae > Saccharopolyspora > Saccharopolyspora sp. NPDC002686. The sequence continues at coordinate 3,345 of NZ_JBEOVY010000408.1, read as the reverse complement.
CTCCTCGAGGCCTTGTATCCGATTGCATGTGACTGTATACAGTCGTGCACCACGAAGTCCAGGACGGACCAGAGGGAGCACTGACGCTCTATGCCCAGCAGCAAGTCCCAGGACGACGCACCCGGCCGAAGATGGACCCGGTGGACGCCGCTGGTGGTCGCCGTTCTCGCCACCGGCGCGCTGGTCGCCACCGAACCCGGCGACGACGTCGGATCGAGCGTGCTCGACGGCAAGCAGCTGCGGATCATGGCCCCCGCCGCGCCAGGTGGCGGCTGGGACCAGACGTCCCGCGAGATGCAGACCGCGCTGCGCGATCTGGTGGGCCGCAGCGAGGTCTACAACGTCGGCGGCGCGGGCGGCACCATCGGGCTCAGCCAGTTCACCCGCTACCACGGCGATCCGAGCCAGCTGATGACGACCGGGCTGATCATGATCGGCGCGGTCGAGACGAACGATTCCCCGCACTCGCTGTCCGAGACCGTTCCGCTGGCCCGGCTCACCACGGACTACCAGGTCGTCGTGGCCGCCGCGGACTCACCGCTGCGGGACATGCCGGCCGCGGCCGAGGCGATGCGCGCCGACCTGCCTGCGGTGTCGATCTCGGGCGGGTCCGCGGGCGGGGTCGAGCACATCCTCGCCGGACTGCTGGCCAAAGCCGTCGGAGCCGATCCGTCCGGGGTGAGCTACGTGGCGCACTCCGGCGGCGGCGAAGCGCTCACCACCCTGCTGTCCGGTCGTTCCTCGCTCGGCATCTCCGGGGTGTCCGAGATCCGGCCGCAGATCGAAGCGGGCCAGGTGCGCGCGCTGGCCGTGTCCAGCCCGGAGCGGCTGCCGGAACTGCCGGACGTGCCGACGCTGCGCGAGGTCGGGCTCGACGTGGAACTGCAGAACTGGCGCGGAGTCGTCGCCCCGAAGGGCATTTCCGCCGAACAGGAGCAGGCGCTGGAACAGGTGCTGCTGGACATGACGAAAACGCCCGCCTGGCGAGAAGCGCTGGCCCGTCGAGGTTGGGGCGACGCAACGCTCGCGGGTCCGGAGTTCGAGGAGTTCGTGCGCTCCGAGCAAGCCCGGGTGACCCAGCTGCTCGGCGAGATCGGCTTGGGGAGGCGATGATGGCGGCAGAACCGCAAGAACGCAGAACAGCGCTCAGCTCAACGGTTTTCGGCGGCCTGATGGTTGTCGCCGCGATCCTCGTGATCATCGACGCACTCGCGCTGCCCGACACCGGGAAGGGCGCGGCCGGTCCGGCCGCGGTGCCGTTGGCGTTGGGCGTTCTGCTCGGCGTCGTCGGCCTCGCGCTGGCACTGCGCTCCTCAGCCGCGCTGCGCACCGCCGCCACCGACCAGCCGCTTCGGCAGCACGCGGCGCTGCGCCTCGCCGCGCTGGTCGCGGCCCTGGTGGCCTTCGCGCTGCTGCTGCCGGTGCTCGGTTACGTCGTGACCTCAGCAGGCCTGTTCGCCGCCGCTGCCCTGCTGCTCGGCGCTCCGCGCGGCTGGCAGATCGTCGCCCACGGGTGGTCGCTGGCCGCGGTGGTGTTCGTCGTGTTCGACCGGATCATCGGGCTCACCCTTCCCGCCGGCCCCTGGGGGTTCTGACATGGACCAGATCGGACTCCTGCTCGACGGTTTCGCCGGCGCGCTGACCCCGTCGCACCTGCTGTGGGCGCTGGTCGGCGTCACGATCGGCACCGCCGTCGGCGTCCTGCCCGGCATCGGACCGGCGCTGACCGTCGCCCTGCTGCTGCCGATCACCTTCCGGCTGGAGGCGTCCAGCGCGCTGATCCTGTTCGCCGGGATCTACTACGGCGGGATGTACGGCGGATCGACCACCTCGATCCTGCTCAACACACCTGGTGAGAGCGCGTCGATGATCGCGGCGCTCGAGGGCAACAAGATGGCGCGGACCGGACGAGCCGCGGCAGCGCTGGCCACCGCCGCGCTGGGCAGCTTCGTGGCGGGCACGATCGGCACCGTCGCCCTGACCTTCCTGGCACCGCTGGTCGCCGACTTCGCCACCGGTTTCGGACCGCCCGAGTACGTGGCGCTGATGGCCGTCGCGTTCACCACCGTCTCCGCGCTGCTGGGGCCGAACCTGCTCAAGGGCGTGGCGAGCCTGCTGGTCGGCATCACCATCGGCCTGATCGGCATCGACTCCCAGACCGGGCAACCGCGGCTGGTGTTCGGCGCGGAATCCCTGCTCGACGGCATCGACGTCGTCATCGTCGTGGTCGCGCTGTTCGCGCTCGGCGAGACCTTCTCCCGGCTCATCAGCACGACCGGGCACTCGACCGTGCAACCCGTGCGAGGCAGGGCGGTGCTGTCCCGCGAGGACCTCCGCCGCTCGTGGCCGGCATGGCTGCGCGGCACCGCGCTCGGCTTCCCGATCGGCAGCCTGCCCGCCGGTGGCGCCGAGGTCCCGACGTTCCTGAGCTACACCGTCGAGAAGAAGCTGTCCCGCCGCCCCGAGGACTTCGGCAACGGCGCGATCGAAGGCGTGGCGGGACCCGAAGCGGCGAACAACGCTGCTGCGGCGGGCGTTCTCGTCCCGCTGCTGACCATCGGCCTGCCGACCTCGGCGACCGCCGCGGTGATCCTCACCGCGTTCCAGTCCTACGGCCTGCAGCCGGGCCCGGAGCTGTTCGAGGAGTCCGGTCCGCTGGTGTGGACGCTGATCGCCAGCCTCTACGTCGGCAACGTGATGCTGCTGGTGCTCAACCTGCCGCTGGTGAAGCTGTGGGCGCGCATGCTGACCATCCCGCCGCACACCATCTACGCGGGAGTGCTCGTGTTCGCCGCGCTCGGCGCCTTCGCCGCCGGTGGCACGACGGCCGACCTGCTGGTGCTCTGCGGTCTCGGCCTGCTCGGGCTGCTGATGCGGGAAGCGTCGATCCCACCGGCCCCGGCGATCGTCGGGCTGATCCTGGGCCCCATCGCCGAGCAGCAGCTGCGCCGGGCGCTCGTGCTGTCCGAAGGGGACCCGTCGATCCTGGTGTCCGGGCCGATCACGGTCGTCCTGTGGACGGTGGTGGCGCTGTCGTTGCTGCTCCCCGTGCTCTTACCCGCGGTCCGGCGTCGGGCGCGGCGGTGATGCGTACCGCCGTACACTGGCGTGGGCTCGATCCGGGGAGGGGAGCTGTCCGAGGTGTACGACCAGCTGCGCGCCGAGATCGTCGACGGCACTTGGGAACCGGGTGCCGCGCTGGTGGAGCTCGCGCTGGCGGAGCGCTACGGGACCAGCCGGACGCCGGTGCGCGAGGCGCTGCGCCGGCTCCAGCAGGACGGCCTGGTCGAACGCGGTGACCGGGGCATGCGGGTCCGCACCCGCAGCCCCGAGGAGATCCTGGAG
>NZ_JBEOVY010000407.1:0-6370 GCF_040295745.1 Saccharopolyspora sp. NPDC002686 | reverse complement strand
CCTGCTCGGTCAGCCCGCGACCCACCAGCCGCTGCACGCGCTCGTCCTCGGGCGCGTCGACGATGATCACGAGGTGGTAGTTCGGCGCGTAGCTGAGCACCCGCAGCGGTCTCCCGCAGCTGGTCCGCATCGGCCAACCGCCGGGCCTCGTCCACCAGGGCGACGTCCTCGCCCGGTTCCGGTGCGACCGCCTCGATCTCGCTCAGCCCGTGCCGCAGCAGGTCCGCTTCCCGCGCCAGTTCCCGGGATCGCTCGGTGCGCTCGGTCAGCTCCCGCACCGCTTCCGCCCAATCGGCGCGCACCCGCTGGTAGTTCGCGAGCACCTGCAGCACGGGATCCCCGGCGAAGCGGTCGAGCACCGCGCGCTGCTCGCCGGGCCGCAGCAACCGCAGCTGGTCGTTCTGCCCGTGCACCGCCAGCACCTGCTCGGCCAGCTCGGACAGCAAGGCGTTCGGAACCGAACGGCCCCCGAGGTGGGCGCGGGAACGACCATCGGCGGCGACCGTGCGGATGGCGATCAAGCTCCCGTCGTCGTCGGGTTCGGCCCCGGCCTCGGAAGCGACCTTCGCCGCTGGTGAGTCGGTCGTCGTCTGGAACCGGCCTTCCACGACAGCACGCTTCGCACCGGAGCGGACCCGGGACGCATCGGCCCGACCGCCGCCGAGCAGGTGCAGCCCGGTGACCACCATCGTCTTGCCGGCCCCGGTCTCACCGGTGACCACGGTCAACCCCTGGTGCAGTGCGAGCGTGGCGTCGTCGATGACGCCCAGTCCCTGGATGCGCATCTCCGCCAACACATCAAGCACCCTACTGGCACGCCCGGACGGCCGACGCCCCGCTGGGAATAACGAAATGCACAACTCGCCCCAGCGCAGGCCCGCCCGTTCAGTCCCGCTTGACGCGGGCCGGTCCCCGCCAGCCCTGCACCGGCAGCTCGAACTTGTGCACCAGGCGATCGGTGAAAGCGGTGTCGTGCAGCCGCACCAGGCGCAGCGGGCTGTCCCCCGCCACGACCTCCACCCGAGACCCGGGCGGCAGGTCGAAGTGCCGCTGCCCGTCGCAGCTGAGCACCGCGTGGTGACCGTGCTGGTCGATCTCCACCGCCACCAGCGATTCCCGCGACACCACCAGCGGCCGGGCGAACAGCGCGTGCGCATTGCTCGGCACGACCAGCAGCGCCTGGACCTCCGGCCACACCACCGGCCCCCCGGCGGAGAACGCGTACGCCGTGGACCCGGTCGGCGTCGAGCACAGCACCCCGTCGCAGCCGAACGCCGACACCGGGTGGCCGTCGACCTCCACGACGACGTCCAGGATCCGCTCCCGGCTGCTCTTCTCCACGCTGGCCTCGTTGAGCGCCCAGGTGCTGGCCAGGACCTGGCCGTCCAGCTTCGCGGTGACCTCGATCGTCATCCGCTCCTCGACGTGGTACCGGCCCTCGACCACGGCGGCCAGCGCCTCGTCCAGCGCATCGGAATCGGCACCGGCCAGGAACCCGACCCGGCCCAGGTTCACGCCGAACACCGGAACACCGGCCATCCGCGCCAGCTCCGCCGCGCGCAGCAAGGTGCCGTCGCCGCCGAGCACCAGCACCAGCTCGGTACCCGCAGCCGCCTCCGGCCCGGGCGCCACGACCCTGCTGTAGCAGTCGGCGTTGAGCTCGGGCGCTTCTTCCGCCAGCGCTCGCACCCGCAGTCCGGCGCCGATCAGCTGCCCGGCGACCTTCTCGGCGGTGCGCAAGTTGTGCTGTCTGCCGGTGTGCACCACCAGCAGCACCTCTCGGGTCAACTCCCACTCCTTCACCGGTGCGAGTTCTCCACTGCGGTCTACTTCTTCACCGAGTTCTGCGGTCCCTGCCGGACTGCTTCGGCGATCAGCGCTTCCGCGGCCTCCACGTCAGTCTTCTCCCCCGGCCGCAGCCACAGGAAGTACTCGACGTTTCCGGACGGCCCCGGCAGCGGACTGGCGACCACGCCCCGCAGCCCCAAACCGTTCTCAGCGGCGACCTGCACGACCTCCAGCACCGCTTCGGCCCGCAGCTCCGGATCGCGCACGACCCCGCCCGAGCCCAGCCGCTGCTTGCCGACCTCGAACTGCGGCTTGACCATCGGCACCAGGTCGGCTTCCGCGGTCGCGCAAGCCGCCAGCGCCGGGAGCACCAGCTTCAGCGAGATGAACGACAGGTCGGCCACCACCAGGTCGACCGGCCCGCCGATGAGCTCCGGGGTGAGCGAGCGGACGTTGGTGCGGTCGTGGATGTGCACCCGCTCGTCGGTCTGCAACTTCCAGACCAGCTGCCCGTAGCCGACGTCGGCGGCCACCACCTCGCGCGCCTCGCGGCGCAGCAGCACGTCGGTGAACCCACCGGTCGAGGCGCCCGCGTCCAAGCACCGCCGCCCGGCGACGGTCAGCCCCTCCGGCTCGAAAGCTTCCAGCGCACCCAACAGCTTGTGCGCACCGCGCGACGCCCAACCCGGGTCGTCCTTGTCCTCGGTGACCACCACCGGCGCGTCGGTCTCGACCGCGGTGGCGGACTTGCGCGCCACCATCCCGCGCACGGTCACCCGACCCGCGTCGACGAGTTCGGAGGCGTGCTCGCGGGACCGCGCCAGCCCGCGTCGAACCAGTTCGGCATCCAACCGCGCCCTGCGTGGCACTGCGTCAGCTCCTGTGTGCAGTCGTTCCGGAGAGGAGGTGGTCGGCCTTCGACAGCGCGTCGGTCAGCGCGGCGTGCACCGCCTCGAATCGCTCGACGTGCTCGGCGACGGGACTCTCCGACACCTCGTCGAGCGCGGCGACCGCCGTCCCGATGGCGTCGATCGCCGACTGGCCGTCGTCGGCAGAGCGCGCCAGCATCGCGGGATTCGGCATCTGCCCCGGAGAGGTCATCCGCTCCTGCTCCCCTCGATCACGCCGCGACCGCTCTGCGGCGACGTCCCCACGCTATCCGAACGCCCCGACAGCGACACCGCGACGTCCGCCGCTCAGGCCAGGCCCAGCTCGCGCAAGGCGGCCTTCGCGTGCTCGTCCGCACCGCGCACCGCCACCGGACCGGACGAAGTGGCCCACCACGCCGAGCACAGCGATCGCAGCGCGGCCAGGGCGTCGGACTGCTGATCGGATCCGGCCAGCTCCAGGCCGTCGTCGTCGACCCGGACCTGCCAGCCGTCCTGCGCCGCGATCGCCACCTCAGCGGCAGCCTGCAGCAGCCCGCGCAGATCGGCGGCGACGTGGTCCGGGCGCATCTCCGGCGGAGCGCCGAGCAGGTCCGCCGGGGTGTTGACCCCGGTCAGGACCATCAGCGACGGCATCCCGGCGTTGACCGCACCGGCGATGTCGGTGTCCAACCGGTCGCCGACCATCAGCGGCGACTCGGCTCCCGCCGACGAGACAGCGCGATCCAGCAGCGGGCGCTCCGGCTTGCCGGCCACCAGCGGCTCCTGGTCGGTCGCCGCGCGCAGCAGCGCGACCAGCGAACCGTTGCCCGGCATCAGCCCGCGTTCGGTCGGCAGCGTCCGGTCACCGTTGCTCGCGACCCACAGCGCTCCAGCCCGGATCGCCAAGCAGGCCTCCGCGAGGTCCCGGTAGGCGATGTCGGTGGACAGCCCCTGCACCACCGCGACCGGATCGTCGGCGAAGTCCGACACCGGCACCAGACCGGCCTTGTCCACTTCGGACACCAACGCGGCGGAACCGACCACCAGCACCCGCGAACCGGCGGGCAACTTCTCGGCCAGCACCGCGGCACCGGCCTGCGCGCTGGTGCTCACCTCGGCCCGCTCCGCGGGCAGTCCGAGACCGGTGAGGTGATCGGCGACCGCCTGGTCCGGCTTGGACGCGTTGTTGGTGACGTAGCGGACCGCGACACCGCGGCGGTGCACTTCCCGAACTGCCTCCAGGGCACCGGGAACCAGTTCACCGCCGCGGAAAACCGTGCCGTCCAGGTCGAACAGCACGACGTCGTGGCCGTCGAGCAGCGTCCCGCTCACTGCGCTCGCGCGCCCCCTTCAGCGTCGCCCTTCGCGGGCTCGACGGCGTCGGCATCGTCAGCCGCCGACTCGTCCGACTTCTCCGCGTCCTCGTCCGAGGTTTCGTCGTCCGAGGCGTCCTCGTCGGCGCTGTCCTCTTCGGACTCGTCCACGTCGTCCTCGAGCTCGTCGTCGTCCTCGTCGGAGATCCCGGCCGCGGCCTCGGCCTCGGTCACGAGCTCCTCGACCACCTCGGGGCCGCCGATCTTCTCGGCGAGCTCCTCCAGGCGCTCCGGAGCGTCGGTCTCCTCGTCGTCGTCGGCGTGCGCCGCGTGCACGAACCAGGTGAAGGCGTCGCGTTCGCGGCCGGCCGCCAGCAGGTTGTCGGCGTAGGCGTAGAACAGCCGCGCGCTCCACGGGTCCTGCCGCTGCGGGTCGAGCTCAGCGGTCTGCAGGCTCACGACGGAGGCCTCGACCTCACCGAGGTCCCGACGCGCGCCGGCAGCCACGATGCGCAGCTCGACGGCGTCCTCCTGCTCGAGCTGGGTCGCCTCCTGGCTGCGGGCGATCTCGACCGCGCGCTCGGGGCGGCCCAGCGCGCGCTCGCAGTCCGCCATCATCGCGAGATGGCCGGGGCCACCCGCCATGCGACGAGCCGCGCGCAGCTCGGACAGCGCCTCGTTCCACTCGCCAGCCAGGTACGCGGCCAGGCCGTTGGCCTCGCGCACCGACGCGAGGCGGGACGCCTTCAGCCGGGCGTAGCGGGCGTGCTCGAGCGCCTTCTCCACGTCCGTGTCGACCAGCTGACCAGCAGCCACGAGGTGCAGCGCGACCAAGTCCGCCAGGCCCTTGGGCACCGAGAGCAGCTCTCGGCGCACCTCGGGGTCGAGGTCCTTGGGGTCCAGCCCCTCGGGCAGCTCAGGCGCAGCCTTCTTCGCCTCTGCAGCTTCGTTCACCTGCGGCTCGGAGTCGCCCCGGTCATCACGACGCGGCCGATCGTCACGCCGGTCGTCCCGGCGCGGACGGTCATCACGTCGGTTGTCGCGACGGTCGAAGCGGTCCCCGTCCCGGCGCGGACGGTCGTCGCGCCGGTTGTCCCGGCGGTCGTCGCGGCTGCGGTCGTCGCGACGCGGGCGATCGTCACGCCGGTCCTCCCGACGCGGCCGGTCACCGAAGTCGCGGTCATCGCGGCGCGGCCGGTCGTCACGGCGGGGCCGGTCGTTGAAGCCGCGGTCATCGCGACGTCCGTAACCACCACGCCGGTCGTTGTCCCGCCGGTCGTCCCGGCGGAAGCCGCCCCGGTCGTCACGACGGAAGTCGCGCCCGCCCCGGTCATCGCGGCGGTCGCGGTTGTCGCGCCGGAAGTCCCCGCGATCTCCCCGGTCGTCCCGGCGGAAGTCCTTGCGGTCCCGGTCATCACGACGGAAGCCACCGCGGTCGTCGCGGCCCTTGTTGAAGCCCCGGTCGCGGTCATCGCGGCGGAAGCCCCCGCGGTCATCACGCCGGTCATCGCGTCGGAAGTCCTTGCGATCGCGGTCGTCCCGACGGAAGTTGTCGCGACGCGGCCCGCGGTCGTCCTTGTTGAAGCCGCCCCGGTCGTTGTCCCGGCGGAAGCCGCCCCGATCGTCACGACGGAAGTCGCGTCCACCCCGGTCGTCGCGACGGTCCCGGTTGTCGCGCCGGAAGTCCCCGCGATCTCCGCGGTCGTCCCGACGGAAGTCCTTGCGGTCGCGGTCATCGCGCCGGAAGTCGTCACGCCGCGGCCCGCGGTCGTCGCGGCCCTTGTTGAAGCCCCCGCGGTCGTCCCGGCGGAACCCTCCGCGGTCATCGCGGCGGTCGTTGTCACGCCGGTCGTTGTCACGGCGGAAACCACCGCGGCGGTCCTGACCGCGGCCACCGAAGTCGTCCCGACCCCGGCGGTCGTCGCGGTAGCCGCCGCGACCGCGGTCATCGCGGTCGTTGCGGAAGCCTCCGCGGTCGTCCCGGGAGTCGTAGCGGCGCGGACCGCCCTGCGAACCCCGGCGCTCGTAACCCCCGCGGCCACCCTGGCCGCTTCGGCCGGCACCGGCCCCGCGGCGGAAGTCGCCGCGCTTGTCGTCGGAACCGGACACCGAACCTCCTGAAGCAGAAACACTGAAGTCCCCACCAGCGTAGACCCACCTTCTGGTGAGCTGTGGCGGGCCGCCTCCCGAATGTGAGCGGGGGCAACTCACGGTCATGATCCAGCGCGAACCTGGTCATGGAAAAACGAAGAGGCCGACCGGAGATCCGTCCCGCAAGGACGGGTCCGGTCGGCCCCTTCTCACATAGTGTGTCGGCGGTGTCTTACTCTCCCACACCCTGTCGAGTGCAGTACCATCAGCGCTGGGGAGCTTAGCTACCGGGTTCGGAATGGGACCGGG
>NZ_JBEOVY010000406.1:0-6392 GCF_040295745.1 Saccharopolyspora sp. NPDC002686 | reverse complement strand
GGCGCTGCAGGAGGTCGTCCGGCGGGTCGGGGAGGCGGGGCGGGGCGCCGGTGAAGTGCGCGAACCCGTCGGCATGTCGGGTCCCGACACGCCGGGGAACCACAGTTTCAATTGAAACTGCGGAACCCAGGCACGGCGGATCACAGTTTCCATTGAAACTGTGGTCCACGTGGTGGGACGCGGGCGGTTGGCGGGTCAGTTGGCGCCGGTGTCCTTGGGTTCGTTCTTGGTCGTGCTGACCGAGCCGACCGAGGCTGCGACGACGCAGGCGATCGCCACCCACTGCCAGGCGCCGAGGAGTTCTCCCAGGACCAGGAGGCCCGCCAGGGCCGCTACCGCGGGTTCGAGGCTCATCAGGACGCCGAAGACGCGCGGGGGCATCCGGCGGAGCGCCTCGAGTTCGAGCGAGTACGGGATCACCGAGGACATCAGGGCGACCATCAGACCCGCGACCAGCACGGCCGGGTGCAGCAGCGACGTTCCCGCCTCGGCGATGCCGAACGGGGCCGCCACCAGCGCGCCGAACGCCATGCCCAGGGCGAGGCCGGAGCCGCCGGTGGTCCGGCTGCCGAGCTTGGCGCCGACCAGGATGTAGCCGGCCCACAGGGCACCCGCCATGAGCGCGAAGGCCACGCCGACCGGGTCCAGCCCGCCCTCGACCCGAGACAGCAAGAACACGCCCAGCCCGGCCAGGACCGCCCACACGACGTCCAGCTTGCGGCGCGAGCCGATCACCGCCACGGCGAGCGGACCGAGGAACTCGATGGTCACCGCCGCACCCAGCGGGATCCGTTCGAACGCCTGGTAGATGCAGACGTTCATGCCCGCCAGCACGGAGCCGTAACCGGCCACCACCAGCAGCGTCTTGCGGTCCATGCGCAGCGACGGGCGCCAGACCGCCAGCAGGATCAGCGCGGCGAACGACAGCCGCAGCGCCACCACACCGGACGCGCCCGCCATGCCGAACAGCTGCTTGGCGAAGGCCGCGCCGACCTGGAGGCTGACCACGCCCACCAGCACCAGCATCGGCGGCGGGATCGCGCCGAGCGCTCGTGCCGAGGCATGTCCCAAGCTGAACGACGGTCGCCGGCTCGACGATGCGCCCGAGATGGTCTGCGCGACGTGCACGATGCCCCTTCGCAAGTCCGAGTTCGCCTACCGCCGCACGTTAACCCGGCGCCGTCGGGCAGCCCACCGAAATGTCAGGGCCCTCACCGGCGCCTCACCTCGATCATGCGATGCTGACCGGGTTCAGCCACCGCGCTTCGCCGACGAGGAGTACCCGTGCCGCGCACCACTCATCGTGCCGGGGCCGTGCTGCTGCCGTTGCTGCTGGTGGTCCTCGCGGCGTGCTCCGCCGGCCCGTCGGACCGCCCGGCGGTCGCCTTCCAGGACGGCGACCAGCAGGTGGCGCCCGCTCCGCAGCCGCCGAAACCGGCGCCCGTCCCGGGGCTCGGCGGCCCCGCCGACGACATGCTGAACTGGTCGGACTGCACCGCCCAGACCCGCGATGAGCTGGGCGGCGCGCTGCCTCCCGGCCTGACGGCCGAGTGCTCGCAACTGCTGAGCACGCTCGACTCGCCGGAGGCCCCGGAGCGCGGCACCGCGCGCAACGCGCTGATCCGCATCGGTTCCGGTGAGCGGGTGCCGCTGGTGGTGGTCGGTGACATCGGTGGCGAGCCCGGCACCACCTTCGCCGCGCGGATGGCCGCGCAGCTGCCGCAGCTGCTGAACACCTTCGACATCATCGGCATGGACCGGCGCGGCACCGGCGAGTCCGATCCGGCCGACTGCGTGCCGCAGCCGCAGCGCGAGGACATCGTCGGGTTCGACGCGCGCGCCACCGACCGTACCGACCTGGACCGGCTGCTGGACTCGGTGCTGCGCGCCAGCCAGGAGTGCCTGCTCGACCTGGACGAGCGGCTGCAGGCCTACGACACCTGGCGGGCCGCCTCCGACCTCGAAGAGCTCCGCCTGGACCTGGGCGTGCCGAAGCTGCACGCGATCGGCCGCGGCGAAGCGTCCCGGCTGCTGACCACCTACGCCGAGCGGTTCCCGACCTCGGTGGGCCGGCTGGTGCTGGACGGTGCACCGGACCCGACCCGCGACGCCATCGGGCAGGCGGAGCTCCAGGCGCAGAGCGCGGAGAAGGTCTTCGACGTGTTCGCGGCGGACTGCGCCAGCCGTGGCTGCCCGCTGGGCCCAGAGCCGCGCAAGGCCGTCAGCGATCTCGTCGAGCGCACCCGCAAGGACCCGCTGGCGGCTCCGGGGGCCTCCGTCGGCAGCGGCCGCGTGGTGCAAGCGATCCTGCTGGGTCTGGCGGACCGCAAGGGCTGGCCCGAGCTGGCCGACGCGTTGGCCGCGGCGAACCGCGGTGATGGCGCTGGGCTGGCGAAGATCAGCGCGCCGCTGGTCACCGCGCAGGGCGCCAACCCGCCGTGGCTGGACGGCGAGCTGATCACCAGCTGCAACGACACGACGCTGCGGGTGCCACCGCAGCGCGCCGGCGAGCTCGCGACGGACTTGGTGAGCAGGTTCCCGCTCTTCGGCGGTGCCGCGGCTCAGCGGCTGGTGTGGTGCGGGTCGTGGCCGGTCCCGCAGCAACCGCTGCCCGCTCCGCGCCGCCCCGACCTGCCGCCGATCCCGGTGATCAGCACGGCGAACGACCCGGTGGTGCTGGAGTCCGGCAGCGAGCACCTGGCCGAGCAGCTGCCGACCGGTGTGCTGGTGCGCTGGCAGGGCGCCGGGCACGGTGCGATCGGCCGTTCCCAGTGCGCCACCGACGCCGTCAGCAAGTTCCTGCTGCAGGGCGCCGTCCCGACGGACGGCATGGCCTGCCCGGAGTGATCCCGCAAACACCCCGGGCAGACCTGCGCCGCTCAGCCGCAGCTGGAGCAGCAGCCACAGGACGGACCGCTGCAGCTACCGCAGCAGCTGCAACCGCCCTTGGCTTGCGGAGCGCGCTCGACTTCGGTGCGGACCATGTTGGCCTCCCGCTTCGTGGGGAACACAGCACGTGCGATGGTGCACGCCAACGGAGCAACGCCGACACCGCTGCCCGAGCGAACCGGCTTGCTCCTTCGAGCTGCTCGGGACCCATCAATCCATTGCAATCAGTAGCGGGTGTCGAGAACGCTCCCGGCGAATCCGGCATGCGGGTGAAATGATCAGCTCCTTCGACCGGAGGAGCCCCATGCTCGACCGCGCCATCCTGCTGATCACCGGCATCCAGGCCGCCGGGAAGTCGACGATCGCGCAAGGCATCGCCGAACGCCTGCCCCGCTCGGTGCACCTGCGCGGCGACACGTTCCGCCGCATGGTGGTCGGCGGCCGCGAGGAGATGGCGGCGACGCCGTCCGACGAGGCGCTGCGCCAGCTGCGGCTGCGGCACCGGCTGACCGCGCAGACCGCGGACGCCTACTTCACCGCGGGTTTCACCGTCGTCGCGCAGGACGTCGTGCTCGGCGAGCACCTGACCGAGCTGGTCGAACAGGTCCGCAGCCGTCCGCTGCTGGTGGTCGTGCTCGCCCCGGACGTCGAGGCGATCGCCGAGCGCGAAGCGGGTCGCGGCAAGGCCGCCTACGGCACCTTCCAGATCGCCGAGCTCAACGAGGTGCTGCACGAGCGCACACCACGACTCGGCCTGTGGCTGGACACCTCCGACCAGACACCGGAGCAGACCGTCGAGGAGATCCTGGAGCGCTGGACGGAAGCCGTCGTCTGAGGCGCTAGAACGCCCACTGGTACTCCTGCTCGTACATGTACTGCTGCTGGTAGGTCGACTGCGCGGCACCGTCGGCGAGCAGGCCGAGCACACCCAGGACGATGAAGGCGATCAGCAGCACCCTGCCGCCCTTGGACATCACCAGCGGGCGCGTGCCGGGCGACTGGCGCGGCGGGTTCTCCTCGGCCTTCGCCTCGCCGAAGAGCTTGCGCGGGTAGGCGCCGGTGAGCAGGTAGAAGTAGGCGTTCGTGCGGAATGCCCAGCGCAGCACCGCCGCGGTGGCGTCGAACACCGGGCGCGGGGTGCGGCCGAGGACCAGCACGATCAGCCAGATGAAGAACGCCAGCACGGCCCAGCCGTGGCCGACGACGGCGCTGACCACCGCCGCCGGGATCACCAGGACGAGCCGGAAGAACACCGCCAGCCGGTTCAGCTCCCCCGGCCGGACCTCGATCCGGACCGGGTAGTCCGCCTGCTCCACCAGGAACGGCGGGTACCGGTCGACGAGCAGCAGCTGGGACGCCGCCACGCGCGCTTGGTAGCCGACGAAGAGGGTCAGGAACCCGGAGATCCAGTCCGGCAGGCGCCCCAGGAACAGCGCGGCGAACCAGCCGATGATCGCCACCACCCCGGCCGCGATCGAGACGAACCACAGCACGATGAAGTGCGGGATCAGCAGCAGGATTCGCAGCAGGACGGTCCAGCGCCGCTGCCGCTCGGGCGGCGTGACGTCCAGCTCCGGGCGGAACAGGTCCGGTGGCTGCGCGGTCATCGTCGCCTCCTGTCCTAAGTGGATCGGGCTGGAGGTTACCCACCAACGCGGTAATCGGCAGATCGTCCGCAGCGCGGCGGCGAGGCGATACGGTGGCGCCGTGGAGCGCGGCGAACCGGACGACCAGACCGCTCATCTCAGCGACGACCTCGACGGGCTCGACCCGGAGGATCCCGAGGTCCAGGCCTTCGCAGCGCACCGCGACCGGATGCGCCGGCCGAACGCCGACGCCACCGTCGAGGGCATGCTGCGCGGCGTGGACGACTTCGCCCAGAGCGTCAACCGCACCGGCGGCCACCGCCGCCTCGTGGCCGTCGCCGTGGTCGCGCTGATCCTCCTGGGCGTCCTCTACGCGGTCTGGAACGCCCTGGCCTACGTCATCGGCACCTTCACCGGCTGAACCGCCGGCGGTGGTGTTCGACTCGATCTGATCCCGCGACTGTGCAGTTGATCTTGAGTCGGATTAGCGTGGACGCATGGATGCAGGGACGCCGAAGGTGACCAAGACCGACGCCGAGTGGCGGGAGCAGCTCAGCCCGAACGAGTACGCCGTGCTGCGCCAGGCCGCCACCGAACCGGCCTGGCAGGGCGAGTACGTCGACACCAAGACCACCGGCATCTACGAGTGCCGCGGCTGCGGAGCGGAGCTGTTCCGCAGCCAGACCAAGTTCGAGTCGCACTGCGGCTGGCCGTCGTTCTACGACCCGGCCGACAGCGACGCGGTGATCCTGCGCGAGGACCGCTCCCTCGGCATGGTCCGCGTCGAGGTCCTGTGCGCCTCCTGCCACGGCCACCTGGGCCACGTGTTCGAGGGCGAGGGCTACGCCACCCCCACCGACCAGCGCTACTGCATCAACTCCATCGCCGTCCGCCTGGCGCCAGAAGCGGAGGCGTGAGCGGAAAGCGGACTCCGACGACCGCGCGCCCGGATCGGCCTACCCGGCCTCGATCGGCCGCGGCGGTGATCGAATGCACGAGCAGATGCCGAATCGCAACGTGAGATTGTCCTCAGCCGGGTCAGCGGATCAGTCCGCTGTGTCAGCGTTTGGCGCATGAGTTGGGAGCACGTGGTCACCTGGGTCGCTGCCGGGCTGGCGATCGTGGCCGTCGGGGTCGCCGGGTGGCAGTTGGTGCTGGCCCGCCGCGAGGCCCGCGAGGCCGGGAAGCAGGCGGAAGCGATGCGCCGCCTGGTGACCGCCGCCGAGGGCCAAGCGGAGAAGGCCACGAAGGCGGCCCAGAACGCTCGCGCGCAGTCGGAGCGGGCCTGGGAGCAGGTCAAGCTGGCGCAGAGCCAGCTGGAGGAAGCTCGGGAGGAGCGCAGGACCAGCACGCAGACCGAGCAGTGGGAGTGGGCGTACGCGATCACCACCAGCGCCCGCGAGCTCGTGGACAGCAGCCAGGAGCTGATCCGCACCGCGATGGACGGCCAGGTCGCGCCGCACTACCGGGTGGCCGCCGACCGGCACTACCGCCAGACCGCTCAGCGCTGGCAAGAGACCATGGTCAAGGCGGTTGCGCGCACGTCGCCGCCGCTGGAGACGCAGCAGCAGATCGTCCGGTTCGTCGACGTGCACCAGCGCCTGCACGGTCACCTCGGCGTGCTGCTCCGAGCCGTCGAGACCGACACCCTGTCGCAGGGCGACGCGCTCAGCAGGCAAGTCCTGGGGCTGCGCCAGGAGTTCAACAGCGTGCACCGGCACCTGCAGCGCACCATCAGCGCGAACCTGTCCAAGCCGGACACCGCGCAGGCGAACCTGCCCGGCGGGGACACGCCGACCCAGGCGAACCTGCCCAAGCCGGGTGCACCGACCCAGGCGAACCCGCCGGTACCGAGCACGCCGACCCAGCAGATCGCCCAGCGGAACGACCGCGCGGGGTCGGTGCCGCCAGGTGCTC
>NZ_JBEOVY010000405.1:0-6437 GCF_040295745.1 Saccharopolyspora sp. NPDC002686 | reverse complement strand
GCGCGCCGGTTTCGCGCGGGCTCTCGGGGGTGCCCGTCCCCCGGGTTTTGGGGGGGGGGTGGGTCACGGTGTGGTTTGGGGGCCCCTCGGCCCCCCAAACCACTCACGAAGCGGAAGCCGCTGTCAGGCTGCGATGGGTTGGGTCGGGACGGTTTCGCGTAGCGTCCGCAGGGCGTTGTGGAGGCGGCTCTTCACCGTGCCCGGGGGGACTCCGAGGGCCTTGGCCGCTGAGGCCGCCGTTCGGTCCGCGTAGTAGACCTCGACGACGGTCGCCCGGTGGACGGGGGAGAGGTTCTCGAGCATTTGCCGGACGACGAGCTTCGTCTCGACCTGGTCGTTGGCGCTGGGGGCGATCGCCGCGTACTCCAGGTCCCGTTCCGGGAGGCCGACTTCGGTGGGGCGGGCGCGGCGGCTCCGGTGCTGGTCGACGGCGATGTTGTGCGCGACCCGCAGGAGCCAGCCGCGGACCGAGCCCAGGTTCTCGGTGAGGCGGTCGAGGTTCCGCCAGGCCCGCACCCACGTCTCCTGCACGACGTCCTCCGCGGCGAACCGATCGCCGTTGGTGAGCCGTGTGACGTACGAGTGCAGGGCATCGCCGTGGGCGCGCATCACGTCTTCGAGCTGAACACTGGGCATTTCCGCTCCCGCCGATTCGCCTGCTGCCTACGACGGCAAGCCTCGCGTTCGGGAGCGCAGCGGTCTGTGGGCTTATCCCTCCACTTCGGGGGATGCCCCGCGTTCCGGGGTAGGGATGTCCCTACGACAGCGCCGAGCAGGGCGTCACGTCCGGGCCGTTGGCCGCGCCGGGGACCCAGGCGATGTTGCGGAACGTGGCGTCGAACGGGCCCTGCGCGTAGACCAGGAACGAGGTGTTGACCCGCTTCGGGTCGAGGCCCTTCTCGGTGAAGCAGCGCAGCGGGATGGCGACCTTCGACTGCTGGCCGACCGGCAGGCCGCGGAACAGCTCGCTGGCCTCCAGCGAAGCGCCGCACGGGTAGCCGCAGTGCGTGGCGATCGTGGCCGAGCCGGCCAGCGGCCGGTTCACCACCACGTCGAACACCAGCGCACCCTGGCTGTCCACGTAGGACGACAGGTCGCGGGTGTTGTTGCCGGTCTGCAGGTAGACCTGGGCGGGGGATTCGTCCTTCCAGTCGACGCGCAGCCCGTCGCCGGTGCTGGCGGTGATCGCCGAGTGCTTCGCGTTGTGCCCGACGACCTCGGTGCCGTCCCACTTGTCCTGCGACGCGATGTAGGCGTGGTACGGATCGACGGTGTCGTCGTCGAGCACCATGAGCGGGCCGGGAGCCTGCGCCGCAGCACCGTCCGAAAGGGACGAAGCCGGGGCTTCCGCTGCGGTGTTCGCCTCGTGCCCGCCGCCGAACAGGAACAGCCCGCCGGCCACCGCGGCGACGCCCACGACAGCGGCCGCGACAGCCGGAACCAGCCAGCGCCGGCGCTTCGGTTCAGGAGCCGGAGGTTCCGGAACCGAAGCGGGCGGCTGGGCGAGCGCGCGCGTCCCGATCGTGGCCGCGCCGAGCGCGACGGTGAACTTCGGGTGGTGCGCCATCCGCACCGGCTTGTCGAACTGCTCGAATACCATCTGCGTGACCAGCGGAACCCGCGACGACCCGCCCGCCAGCAGCACCGCCGACAGGTCGTCACCGCGCAGCCCGGCCGAGGCCACGGTGCGGCGCAGCGCGTCGACCGCGACCTCCACCGACGGCCGGATCGCCGCGTCGAACTCCCGGCGCGTGACCGTCAGCTCGCGCGGCCCCGACGGCAGCGGCACGGTCAGCGCCACGTCCGGCTCGGTGGACAGGTCGATCTTCGCGCGCACGCACAACGCCCGGATCTGCCCGAGAACGTCGGCCGCAGCGGGGTCCAATCGGCTGATCTCGCCGTCGAGCCGCTCGTCGACGAGAGCGAGCATCGCGTCGTCGAAGTCCATGCCACCGAGGTGCTCGACGCCCTCCGGCGTGCCGAGGATCTCCATGCCGTCGGCGCACATCCGCAGCACCGTGGTGTCCAGCGTGCCGCCGCCGAGGTCGAACACCGCGACGACCTCGCCCTCGCCGAGCGTCCGCTCGCGGCTGTAGTGCGTGGCCGCGGCCTCCGGCTCGGTGATGACCCGCACGTCGTCGATGCCGGCGAGCCTCGGCACCTCGGCGAACTGCTCGCGGCGGTAGGGGCCCCAGATCGCCGGGCAGGTCAGCACCACCGATCCGGGCGGCCCGCCCATGTCGGCGCGGACCCGGTCCAGGACGTCCCGCAGCTGCGCGGCCATCAACGCGCTCGGCGAGTAGGTGGACCCGCCGAGTACCAGGGGCGTCGGGTCGCCGAGCCGGCGCTTGAAACCGCGACCGAGCCGCGCCGGGTCGGCTTCGCTCTCCGCCGCGGCGAGGCCGGTCAGCAGCGTGCCGTCCGGCGCGCGGTAGGCCAGCGACGGGACGACGATCTCCCGCGACAACGGCACCATTCGCGTCCCCGCAGCGTCACCGACGGCCGCGGATGTGAACGTCGTGCCAAGGTCGATCCCGATCGCGTACGACACGCCACCTCCTGTGAAACCCGGTGCTGCTTACCAATCAACCACACGCAGGTTGGACGATCCGACCCGAATCTAGGTTGTCCGCGCAAGCCGCAGGTTGATCCATCGAGGCGACTTGGTTGCAGTTCGGGACACGGGGGTAGGGATATCCCTACCCCGGCCGAGGGGTCGCACCCTTGTCGTCGCGGCGGTCGTCGACAACGCTGGCAACGGTGCACCGCTTCGTTCGTTGGATCCGCCGGTCGGGGGCAGTGCTGCCGACACCGCTCCGGCCGCCCGACCGCGCCACTGCGCGGCAGCGCTACCGGCTGGAGCGGATGCTGCACGACGGCGCGGTCGCCGAGATCTCGGCGCTGGCCCTGGAACTGGGGATGATCTACGACACAACGCGCGACGAAGCGGTGGCGGGGCAGGTCGAGACGGCGCAGCGCCGGGTCAACGGGATCCTGGACGACCTGCGCAGCGTCGAGTCGTGGATCTACCCGCCGGTGCTGGCCAGCGCCGGCCTCGGCCCCGGGCTGCGGGCCGTCGCCGAGCGGTGCGACCTGCGGCTCCTCCTCGATCTGCCGCAGGTCGAACTCGGTTCCCAGACCAGGGCGCGGGTCGGCCTGCTCATCGCCGACCACTTCCACACCTTGTCGCCCGGTAGCGTGGTGCGGGTGCGCGTGAAGGGACGTCGGATCATCCGGGTGAGCATCACCGACCAGCAACCAGGCGGCGAGGCCCGCCGCGCCCACCGGGCGGTGCTGCGGTGCGCGTAGCGATCGCCGAGGACGGTGCCCTGTTCCGGGAAGGCCTGGTGCTGCTGCTGGAAGCCGCCGGGCACGAGGTCGCGGGCTGCTTCAGCGACGGCGAGCAGCTGATCGCCGCGGTGGCCACCGATCCGGTCGACGTCGCGATCCTGGACATCCGGATGCCGCCGGGCCCCAACGGCGGGCTCGTCGCGGCCGAGCGCGTGCGCGCGCTGCACCCGGACATCGGGCTGCTGCTGCTGTCGCACTACGCGGAGACGCACTACCTGATGCGCGTGCTGGAGATCGGCGCCGAGCGGATCGGCTACCGGCTCAAGGAGCGCGTCGCCGGGGTGCAGGTCCTCGGCGACACGCTGGACCGGATCGCCGCAGGTGAGATCGTCATCGAACCCGCGCTCGCCCGGCGGTTGGTGCAGGGCAGCGCGGGTCAGGACGACGGCGCGATCGGCAAGCTCACCGAGCGGGAGACCGACGTGCTGCGGCTGATGGCCGAGGGCCGCGCCAACAACGCGATCGCGCAGGAGCTGTTCATCTCGGCCAAGGCCGTGGAGAAGAACATCGCCTCGATCTTCACCAAGCTCGGCCTGCCCGGTGACGCGACCGTGCACCACCGCCGCGTGCTCGCCGTGCTGGCCTACCTCCAGGCGCAGCGGATCGACGGGTCGGTGCGTTGAGGGTTCGGCGCTGGTTGTCCTCCGCGGGACGGCCGCCGCACGAGGTCGCCGCCGCCGAACCACCGGAGCGGCTGGCCGCGGCCCTGGTCCGCAACCTGGCGGAAAGCACTGGTGGGAAGGCTGTTCACGCGGTCCCGGCCGAGCGCAGCCACGTCGTCGTCGAGTCCTGGCCTGCCGGGTTGTCCGGTGTCGCCGACGCGGTGGGGGAGGAGCCGGTCGGATCGACGGGCGGTTCGCTGTTCCTCATCGCGCCGACCAAGTGGGACGACGCGGCGCGCTCGTTGCTGCGCGACACGGCGGCCTGGCTCGGGGTGGCGGTCCAACTGTCGCGCCTGCACGTCGACCACTCCGCAGCGGACCTGCGGGCGCAGCGCCTGACCGCGGAGCTGAGCAGTGCCCGCGCGCGACTCGCGCAGGTCCGCGACCTGGAACGACACCGGCTGGTCCGGGCGATCACCGAGACGACCCTGCGCGATCTCGACGAGGTGCGCACGTCGCTGCGGGCCGCGGATGAAGGCCGGGGGCTCGCCGGGGCGGAGAACGCGCTGGAGGAGCTGATCGACGACTTCCGGTCGGTGGTGCGCGGGGTGTTCCCGTCGATGCTGCCCGACCGCGGTCCGCGCGCGGCGCTGGAGGAGCTGGCGGCGACCCTGCCGCGCCCGGTGACCTTCGCCGGCGACCTCGGTCGTCGAGCCGGTTGGCAGCTGGAATCCGGCTTCTACCACGCGGTTTCGGCTGTGCTGAACCTCATGGCCGACCACCCGGTGACGGTCACCTTCAGCCGGGACGACGCGCTGCGGGCCAGGATCGAGGCACCCGCCGAAGTGGACCTGCGGCTCAGCCAGGACGTGGAACGGCTCGCGGTGCTCGGCGGCGAGATGGAAGCGGTCGTCGACGGCACGACCGTCGTCGCGGTGCGGCTCCCGGAGCGGGTCGAGCCGGTCACGCCCGCGGTCGACCCCGCTGAGCTGGAGCGCAGTGCCATCTACCGGAAGGTGCGCGACCTGGTGCGGCGCGGCCAGGACGGGTCGCCGGAGTGGGAGGCGATCGCGGAGCAGCTGACCGCGCCCCCGCTCGCCGCGAACGCCCCGGTGATCGCCGCGCGCCGGGCGATGGTGGCGATGCGCGACCTCGTCGGCAAGCTGCCCGCCGACCACGAGCTGCGCTGGGCCGTCGAGCAGGTGGCCGCCGACGCGCACGAGTTCGCCGAACTGGACCTGCTCGACGAGCTCGAGAACGGCCGAGTGCTGCGCGGCGCGAGCGCTGCTGCGGCCCGGCTGCTCGGTGCCGACGGCATCGACCCGCGCAGCCGCCTGGGCCTGCCCGCCGACGCAACCGACGAGGACGTGCTGGTCGCAGCCCGAGCTGCGGTGTCCGGTTGGCGCGCGCACGCCGAGCACCCGGTGGTCGGGAGACGCGATCGCGCCGCCTGCGAGGTGCTCGTCCGCACTGCGGAAGGCCTGCTCGCGCCGTCCTGAACGGTCAGAGCGGGACGACGCCGCGGACGGCGGTGCCCGCGCCGGGCGCGGAGCGGACCTCCACGACACCGCCGACCGACTCGGCCCGCGCGGTGAGGTTGGGCAGGCCCAGGGACGCGTCGAAGCCCGGCCCGTCGTCGGCGACGGAGAACATCAGGCCCTCGTAGCTGTCCCACGCGGTGACGCTGATGTGCGCGCCCGTCGCGTGCTTTCGCGCGTTGTTCACGGCTTCGAGGAGGATGTAGTAGACGGCCGATTCGACCGGCGTCGGATAGCGGCGCCGCAGCCCCGAGAGGTCGAGCGCGACGGTGTCGTGCCGGTCCAGCTCGGTGCGCAGCGCCGCTGCGAGGCCTTCGGAGGCGAGGACGTCGGGCAGGATCCCGGCGGCGGTCTCGACCAGCACCCGCTCGGCTTCGTCCAACTGCGCCATTAGTTTCGCGACGTGCTCGCTGCCGGCGCCCGCGTGCTCGGCGAGCGCCAAGGACATGCGCAGCGCGACCAGCTGGTGCTGCGCGCCGTCGTGCAGATCGCGCTCCAGCCGACGGCGCTCGGCTTCCATCTCGGCGGCGGCCCGCCACCGGTCGTCGACCAGCGCACGAGCGGCCCGGTCGCCGACGCGGCGCAGGCGATCGGTCTCCCGAGCGAGCCCGATCATCGCGACCGGTGCGCCGAGCACGGCAGCGACGCCGGGCAGCGTCCCGACGGATTCCGGTGTCAGGGCGAGCTTTCCGCACACCGAGCCGCCGTGTTCGACGTCCTGCTCCACCCACGACTCGCCGTCGCCCCACTGGAACCGCTGCTCCCCGATGACGAGCGCACAACCGGTTGCGCCCACGGCGCCACCCACGGCTTCGGCGAGCGCACGCGGGTCCGGAGGTCCGCCTCGGGCCAGCTGCGCGGTGATCGCCTCGGCTGCCCGCCGCTCGCGGTTCCGCAGCATCACGCGCCCGTCTGCTCCGAGGCGGCCTCGATCACCTCGTCGAGC
>NZ_JBEOVY010000404.1:0-6448 GCF_040295745.1 Saccharopolyspora sp. NPDC002686 | reverse complement strand
GGAGAACTTCCGCAAATTCAATGGAAATCGGAGGTCTGATTTCCATTGAATTTGCGGGACTCGGGAGGTGACCTGGGGGTTCAGTCGCGGTTGGGCAGTGGGAGGGGGATGGTGGCGTGGACTCGCCAGCCGCCTTCGGGGCGGGGGCCGGCTTCTAGGGTTCCGCCGTAGACGACTGCTCGTTCGCGCATGCCGATCAGGCCGTTGCCGCCCGAGGCGAGATCGCTGGGGAGGGGCTTGCCGACGTTGATGATCTCGATGTCGATGTGCTGGCCGTCGTTGGTCGCCCGGACCTCGGCCTTCGCCCCGGTTCCGGCGTGCTTGACCACGTTGGTCAAGGATTCCTGCACGATGCGGTAGACGCTGAGGCCGATTCCCGCCGGCAACGTGGTGAAGTCGCCGGTCAGCTCCAGCGAGGTGGTGACGCCGAGACCGCGCACCCGGTCGACCAGGTCGTGCAGGTTCGCCGCGGTGGGCTGCGGGATGCGGCCCGGGTCGTGCTCGTCCGGGTTGCGCAGCACGCCGAGCAGTCCGCGCAGCTCGTTGAGCGCGTCCCGACCGGTGCTGCTGATCGTCTGCATCGCCTTCTCGGCGAGTTCCGGCTTCTTGCTCAGGGCGTAGCTGGCGCCGTCGGCTTGCGTGACCATCACGCTGACCGAGTGCGCCAGGACGTCGTGGATCTCCCGCGCGATGCGGTTGCGCTCCTCGGCGACGGCGATGCGGGACTGCTGGTCGCGCTCGAACTCCAGGTTCCGCAGCCGCCGCTCCACCTCGGCGAGGTACGCGCGGCGGGCACCGATGAACTCGCCCAGCACCCAGCAGAAACCGCCCAGCATCACGAAGAACACGAGCTGCACGATGAGCAGCTGCACCAAGTTGTCGGTCGTCTCCAGGCCGCTGAACAGCTGGATCAGGAACAACGCGCCGACCAGCGCCGTGTACAGCGACGCGATGCGCCGGCTCGTGTAGGCGACCAGCGTGTAGATCATCATGCACGGAACCAGGGTCGCTATGAACGCGTCCTCGCGCGCCAGCGCTAGGAGCGCTACCCCGAGCAGCACCGCGTAGGCCGACTGGACCGGCCAGATCCGCCGGACGGCGACCGGTGCGGTCAGCACGAGACCGATCGGGATGGCCAGCCAGAGCGCCAGGTGGTTGGTCTTCTCCACCTCGTTGCCCGACTCCCCGATGTAGAGGAGCAGCAAGAAGGCGGCGACCGCCCCGTCGCCCACCACTGGATGCGCCTGCAGCCACAGGCTCAGTTTCCGCACGCGCCCGAGCCTAGAGCGGTCCGACCTGCGGTGACGTCATGCCAGCGGCTCGAATCGCATCCACCTGTGGTCGTACGTGTGCCCCCCGTCGGGCGGGGGCTGCGTGGCAGGATGTAGCAGTTGACATCCGCGTCGAAAGGTCCGCGTTGAGCACCGCACCCGAGCAGCACTGGCCAGGCCCGCTGTCCGCTGCGGTCGCCCGGTTGTGCACCGGTCTGCAGCCGCAGGTGTCCGAGCAGACCGCGGCCGGTTTCGCGGAGGTGCTGCGCCGGTTGTCCGCGCCGCTGCAGGTGGCCGTCGCCGGGCGGATCAAGTCCGGCAAGTCGACGCTGGTCAACGCGCTGATCGGACGTCGGGTGGCGCCGACCGACGTGGGCGAGTGCACCCGGCTGGTGACCCGCTTCCAGTACGGCACGGTGGACCGCGTCGAAGTGATCTTCCGGGACGGCAGCAAGCAGGCGGTGCCCTTCGACGCCGACGGCGGCATCCCCGCCGACCTGGGCGTGGACATCGACGAGGTCTCGCACCTGGAGGCCTACCTGACCAACGCGGTCCTGCGCGACCTGACGGTCATCGACACCCCGGGCCTCGGTTCGCTGGACGCCGCTTCGGTGGCGCGCACCGAGGAGCTGCTGGGCGCGGGCAAGGACGGGGGCGACGACCTGGATCCGGTGTCGCGCAACGCCGTCGCCGGGGCCGAAGCCGTGCTGTACGTGGTCACGCAGGGCGTTCGCGCTGATGACGAGCACGCGCTGGCGTCGTTCACCGCTGCCACCGCCAGCCGCGAGGCCGGGCCGGTCAACGCGATCGCGGTGCTGAACAAGGCCGACACCATCGAGGCGAGCACGGTCGACGGCGCCGACGACGACGTGTGGAAGGCCGCCACGCTGCTCGCCGGCAAGCAGGCCGACCTGCTCAAACCGAAGGTCGCCGACGTGCTGCCGGTGATCGGGCTGCTCGCCGAGACCGCGGAGTCGGGCGGGTTCACCGCCAACGACGCCGAGGCGTTGCGCGAGCTGGCGAAGCTCGACGAGGCGACCCGCGAGACGCTGCTGATGTCGGCGGACCTGTTCACCAGCTGGGAGTGCGACGTCCCGGCCGGCACCCGCAGCCGGCTGCTGGAGCGGATGGACCTCTACGGGATCCGCTGCGCGCTGGAGGCCATCGACGCCGAACCGGAGATCACCGCGGGCTCGTTGCGGCGGCGGCTGCTGGACTCCTCCGGGCTGGCGTCGGTGCTGAACCGGCTGGACGTGGTGTTCCGCGCGCGGGCCGACGGGATCAAGGCCGCGGCCGGGCTGGCGTCGGTGACCGCGCTGTCGCACACCTCCGGTGATCCGGGGGAGCGGCAGCGGGTGCACGACGCGATCGAGGTGCTGCTGGCCAAACCGGAAGCCCACCAGCTGCGCGTGCTGGAGGCGTTGACGCTGGTCGCGGCGGGTGCGGTGGCGATGCCCGCGGACCTGGCCGAGGAGGTCATGCGGGTCGGCAGCAGCAACGACCCGGGTGAGCAGCTGGGGCTGGCCGGTCGTCCGCGCAACGAGCTGACCGACTACGCGCTGGAGCGGGCGAACTGGTGGCGCTCGTTCTCCTCGTTCGGCGCGACTCCGGCGCAGAGCCGCATCGCGCACGTGGTGCACCGGGCGTACTTCCTGCTGTGGCAGCAGCTGCGGTCCGGGTGATCACGGTGTGGGGTCGACAGCGGCGGAAGAATTCACCGGAAAGTGGAACCGAGCAGGTGTCCGCTCCGTCCGATACCGAAGAGGGCAGTTCGGACGTGGAGTTGGGGACAGACATGATCGCTGCCGTGACCGCGGATCCGCTCGACCAGGCGATGGCCGAGCGTGCGACCCTGATCCAGCTTTGCATGTACGCCCTGGACAGAGCCCGGAGCACGGGTGTGGTGGAGCGCCTGACCGAGGGCATGAGCGCGATCGGCGTGTCCTCGCTGCGCCCCGACGGTTCCCGCTTCGACCCGGCGCTGCACGAGGCCGGCGGCACGCTGCCCACCGACGACCCGGCGCTGGACGGCGTGATCGCGGAGACCGAGGTGCTCGGCTTCGCCGACCGCGACCGCATCCTCCGCGCCCCGGTCGTCACCGTCTACCAGCTCCGCAAACCCTGACGTTTTGCCTGCTCAGGACTCGTGAGCACTTTGGGGTGCTATAACGCCCCAAAGTACTCACGATTCCTGACCAGCGGCGATGGCCGTTCAGCTGAAATGCGGAAGTGGTTTCCCGGGTCGGGTGGGTTCGGGGAGAATTCGCTGGTTCGACCGGATCGCGGGAAAGGAGCTGGGCGCGCATGACGGCACCCGGCGTTGCGGTGGCTGCGGCACTTCCGCAGCAGGTCAAGCAGACCAGGGAGAAGCTCACCACGCTGCTCCGGGAAGTCGACCCGGACGCCGCCGAGTGGGTCGAGAAGGTTCGGCGCGGCCGCCCCAAGACGCCCAGCGTGGTCGTGGTCGGCGAGACCAACCGCGGCAAGAGCTCGCTGGTCAACGCGATGCTGGCACATCCGGGCTTGTCCCCTGTGGACGCCGAGGTGGCCACCGCGACCTACCTGCAGTTCGAGCACGGCGAGCAGTGGGCGGCGCACGCCTGCTACCCGGGCCAGCAGGACCCGGTGCCGTTCGACCTGGCCGAGCTGGCGAACTGGACCAGCGTGGGCCGCGAGCTCCCGGACGGCCAGCTCCCGCCGCGGTACGTGCGGATCACCGCGCCGGTCGACGCGCTGGCCAAGGTCACCGTGGTGGACACGCCGGGCGTCGGCGGGCTGGAAGAGGTGCACGGCGAGCTGGCGATGGAGGCCGCTGCTTCGGCGACCGCGCTGCTGTTCGTCGTCGACGCCTCCGCCCCGTTCACCCGCGGTGAGCTGGAGTTCCTGCAGAAGGCCAGCGAGCGGGTCGAGACCGTGGTGTTCGCGCTGGCCAAGACCGACCAGTACCGCGGTTGGCGGCAGGTACTGGAGGAGAACCGGAAGCTGCTGGTCGAGCACGCGCCGCGGTTCGCCGAGGTGCCGATCTTCCCGGTGGCGGCGCGGCTGCAGGAGATGTCCGCGAAGGCGCCGAGCGAGCAGGCCGCGGCGATGCTGCGGGAGAAGTCCGGCATCGAGGAGCTGCGCAGCGAGCTGGAGCGGCTGATCGGCGGCCGGTCGGCGATGCTCGGCGAGGCCAACACGATGCGCGCGCTGTCCACTGTGCTCGGTGAGCAGGTGGTGAGGCTGGAGGGCGAGAAGCGCGCGCTGACCGTCGGCGAGGACGAGGCGGAGTCGCTGCGCGCCCGCCGCGACGAGCTGAACACCGCCCGGCGCTCGTCGACCCGCGGCTGGCAGGTCAAGCTGCGCGGCGAGATCCAGCGCACCCGCGTGGAGACCAACCACGAGGTGACGCGCCAGGTCCGCGAGGTGCAGAGCTGGTTCCGGCGCGCCATCGACGGTGCCGACCGCCAGAAGCTCCAGGAACTTCCCCGCCAGGTGGACGTGGCGCTGCAGATGGCCTCGACGCGCGTCGCCGCGGCGCTGTCCGCGCGGCTGGCGGCGGTCGCCGAGCAGTCGTTGAAGGAGCTGTTCTCCGCGGAAGAGCTCGACGTGATCCGCTCGCAGTTCGCCCGCGGCGCTCAGGCGCCGATCGCGATGCGCCCGCCGGACAAGCGCCCGCCGACAGCGGAGGACAAGCTGCTGGTGTTCATGGGCGTGTCCGGCGGTCTCGGCGTGGGGCGCGCGGCGGCGATGCCGTTGGCGGGTTTGGGGGTCGCGGCGCTGAACCCGGTGGTGCTGCCGGTGACGATCGTGCTCGGCCTCGGCGCAGGCTGGTGGATGGCCCGGACCCGCAAGCACGCCGCGGACAAGCAGCACATGAAGCAGTGGCTGACCGAAGCGATCGCCGACGCCCGCTCAGCCCTCGACCAGCTCGTCGCCGAGCAGCTCATCGAGGCGGAGCAGCAGCTCTCGCTGGCCCTGGACGAGGCGCTGACCAAGCGGATCGAGGCGATCGAGTCGGAACTCCGCGAGGTCGACAAGGCCCTCAAGATGGATGCCGCCGAGCGCAGCCGCCAGCTCCAAACGGCCAACCGCCGCCTCGCGGAAGTCACGGCCGGCCGCGAACGAGCGGAAGCGCTCCTCAACAGCATCCGCAACCTCCGCGACACCGCCGTCTGAGCAGGACGCGACATTTCCGCAGGTGGGGACCCGTGAGCACTTTGAGTCGCTATAGCAACCCAAAGTACTCACGGGTCCTGACCAGGGAAAACGGAGCTCAGCTCAGAACTTCGCCACCCCGAGCGGCAGCTCATGGACTCCGCGGCAAGGCACGCCGTGTGCTGCGGGCCCTCTGGTACCGGTCGATCGGGTGGGGAGGGCCAGGTGCTTCTCCGGCGGAACCGGTGACCTCTACCCTGCGTCATAGGTCTTGCAGTGATCCTGGTTGAGGGGTGGCGACGTGTACATCGAGGAGCAGGGGGCGGGCGACGGTGACATCAAGGTCACCGTCGAGGGCGACGAGTACACCGCCGAGGCCAACTACGACCTCGACGGCGACGGGGTGGACGAGACCGTCGCGGTGATGACCGACGACGGCTACGTCGCCTACATCGACGAGAACCACGACGGCCAAGCCGACGTCATGCAGACGATCAACCACGACGGCACCGTCGTCGACCAGGCCCGGTACGACGCCACCACCGGCAAGTGGACCGGCGAAGCCCCGCAGCAGCACCCCGGCGGGGTGGATCCGCAGCAGGACCACGGTCCGGCCATGGTCATCGACACGCCGCAGGGCGACATGCAGGTCGGGCCCGCCACCGAGGACACCAACTCCGACGGCATCGCCGACACCGCCGTGGTGCCGAAGGACGACGGCGGCACGATGCTGGTCACCGACGTGGACGGCGACGGGTCCGCCGACCAGGTCGTGGAGATCAGCCAGAACGGCGAGGTCACCATCTCGCACCACACCGGCGACGGGCAGTGGACCGTGGTCGAGCAGGGCCAGGTCAACGGCGACGGCCAGTACGCGCCGAACCCGGCGGCCGGGGCCACCGACGACGCGACCTGGACCTTCGACCAGCCCAGCGCGGGCGGCGGCGGCCAGCACGCCGGTGGGGCGCAGGCCTCCGGCGCGGCAGGTTGCGCATGGAGCGGTTGCTGCGGGTGCTGCGGACCAACCGGGTCGATCCCAC
>NZ_JBEOVY010000403.1:0-6470 GCF_040295745.1 Saccharopolyspora sp. NPDC002686 | reverse complement strand
GTCGGGGCCCGACACGCCGACGGGGCGCAAATTCCATTGAAATCGGACCTTCGATTTCAATGGAATTTGCGCCCCCGGGGAAGGAAGACGACGGGTCAGTGCTTCTTGTGGCCGGAGATGAGGACCACCGGGTTCGCTGATTCGAGGCGGGACGCTCCGTCCGAGAGCTCCGCGAGGCGGGACGCCGAGAGCTGGACGCCCTCGACCTCGTAGCCCGCGGTGCGCAGCGCGTCGCGGGTCGGGCCGATCCGGTCCAGCGCCGCCAGCGCGACCACGACGCGGGTCGCTCCCGCGTGCGCGCACGCCGTGACGACTTCGGTGCCGCCTGCTCCGACGAAGATCGAGTCCGGCCGGGGCAGGTTCCGCAGCGCCTGCGGCGCTTCGCCCTCCTCCACCCGGACGTCCACGCCGTGGCTGGCCGCGTTGGTGATCAGGCGCATCGCCTGCGCTTCGTCGGACTCCACCGCGATCGCCGCCGCGCCCAGCCGGGCGCACTCCACAGCCACCGAGCCGGAGCCCGCGCCGACGTCCCACACCAGGGCTCCCGGGCGCGGCGCGAGCTTGGCCAACGCCACCGCCCGCACCTCTGCACTGGTGATCACGCCGTCGCGGTGCGAGAACTCGTCCTCGGACAGCGCCCAGCCGGTGGCCGGCGGGACCGGCTCGCCGCCGACGATCCAGCCGCGGTGCGGCACGTCGTCCAGGTCGGCCAGGGACAGCACGATGTTCGGCTCGCGCCAGGTCCGCTTGGCCGCCTCCGCCGGGTCCACGGTGACCACCGATTCGTAGGGCCCGCCGAGGTCCTCGGCGACCACCATGGTGCGCCGCCACCCGGTCAGCCCGGACCCGATCTGCGCCGGTCCGGCCTTCGGCGCGGTCGTCAGCACCACCACGGCCGGGCGCGCGCGGCAGACGTTGATCGCCTTGGCCAGGTCCTGGCCGTTGGCGTTGACCACCACCACGTCGTCCCACGACCGGCCGACGCGGGCCATCAGCTGCTGCACGCTGGACGTCGACGGCAGCACCGTGCACCGGATGCCGCGCTCGCGCAGCGCGCGCACCGCGCCGAAGAAACCGGGGTCGCCGGAGGCGAGCACCACGCCGTGCTCATCGCCGGACAGCGCGGACAGCGCGTTCAGCGCCGGCTCCAGCGGCCCCAGCTCGAACTTGCGCGCGTGCTCGGGCGCGTGCGCGTCCAGGTGCCGCTTGCCGCCTACCACGAGCCGCGCCGACTCCAGCTCCTGCGCAGCACCCCTGGGCAGGTCGCCGCCGTCGATCCCGATCACCGTGACTGCCACGTCACCCACCTCACCTCGGCGACCGCGACCGCGTGTTCCACCGGCACACCCCGAACACGCGACCGGCGGCCGCATTCCTCGCCGAACTGCTCCAATACTGCTGCCACCGGCTCCCGGAGCCGGTCCGCACACGCCGACGCGGTGCGCTGGTGGCGGCAGCGATCCCCCGACCGAGCCCCACCCCGCGTCCACTTCGGACGGCCGGCATCACTCGCCGGGCTCGTCCGCCTTCGCCGCGGACTTCCGCTTCGCGGCGGGCTTCGCCTTGGCCGCCGTCCGCTTCGCGGCGGTCGTCTTCGCGCTGGTCGACTTCGCCGCAGCGGTCTTCTTCGTGGTAGTGCGCTTGGCCGGGGTCGCCTTCGCGGTGGCCCGGGTGGTCGTCCTGCTCGCCGCGGACGTCCTCTTCGGCGCCGCCTCGACGGCCTCCTCGACCGGACCGGGGACGGCGGACTCCTCCACGGCGGGGACGACCTCGGCGGGGACCGGCGCTTCGAGGGTGTCGACCGCCACCGGCTCGTCGACGAACAGCTGCGACTGCGCCTCGTCCACGCGCCGGGCCGACGCCGGACGGGTCGCCGCCACGCGCGCCGCTCCGCGCGCGCTCTCCTGCCAGTCGCGCACGGCCCACCAGGCCACGTCGGACTCCTTCACCCGCCCGTTGCCCGCCGCGGGCTCGGTGCTGCGACGCCGCGATGCGCTGGGGCGCTCGGTCCGCACCGTGCGCCGGACCGCCGGTTCCGCACGGCGGTAGGTGTGGAAGTAGGGCTGCGGACGGCTTCCGCTGCCGTTGAGGCTCTTGCCGACGATGAACAGCAGGTTCCGCCAGAGCTTGCGCTGCTTGACGGTCTTCTCCAGCTCGCCGAGCGTGGTGCGCAGCAGCGTCTCGTCGGGCCAGCTGACCTTGTAGGCCACCAGCACCGGGGTGTCTTCCGGGTAGCCGCCGGCGCGCAGCTCCTCGACCAGCTGGCCGGTGCGCGAACCGGCGAGGGACAGCGCCATCGTGGTGCCGTGCTTGGCGAGCTCGCGCACCTCTTCGCCCGCGGGCGTCGGCGCCTTGCTCTCCATCCGGGTCACCACCAGCGACTGGGCGACCTCCGAGGTCAGCTCGCGGCCGATCGCGGCGGCCGCCGCGGAGAAGGGCGCGACGCCGGGCACGATCTCGGTTTCCACGACTATCCGGGTGCAGGCGTCGTGCTGCTCCTGGACGGAGCTCCACATCGCCGGGTCACCGGAGTGCAGGCGGACGACCTTGAGCTTGTCCCGCTCGGCGCGGCGGTAGACCTCCAGCGCCTGCTCGTGGGTGAGGCGGGAGGAGTCGATCAGCTCGGCGTCGGTGCTCGCGTGCTCCTGGACGCACTCCGGCGCGACCAGGCTCGCGTCCCACAGCACGACGTCCGCCTCGGCGATCCGGCGCGCGCCGCGGACCGTGATCAGGTCGGCAGCGCCCGGACCGGCACCGATGAACGAGATCCGGCCAGTCACCATTGCTCTCCTCTTCCGCCTCGGGGTGGAAGTCCTACCACTGTGGACAGATGCGGCGCGTCGTCCACTTCGGACGCATCCGGCCGCTCGGCCGGTGCGCCCAGGTGCCCGGTGCGGACCGAGCGCCCCGGGGCTCCGCGTGCGGCGCGCGGTTCACCCGACCGGCGCCCGCCTGTGTAGGCAATGACCGTACCGCGTGACCGCACCACCTACGGAAGGGCGGTCACGTCCCGCACAGCGCCTGTCACCACCCGTGACGAACGGGATTCACCGGGCGCCGCACGGGCCCGCGCGACGATCCACGACGCGCGGCACCGTGGCCAGCTCGATCTCGATCATCAGCGCGCGCGGGCCGACCGCGGAACCGCCGGACGTCGAGTGGCGAAGCCCACGCTGCCGCCCCGATCACGCAGTTCCCGCGCACCTGGCCGCGAACCGCCCGATCGAGCCGGGCTGCCCGGCGGGATGGGTGTGCAGGTAGGACGCGTGCACGCCGCCGACGACGAAGCCCTCGCGCTGGACGCCCTCGCTCCGCCAGATCCAAGCGGCCTGCTCGCCGCGGGCGGGCTCCAGCACGGTGCGGTGGAACTCGTGCCCGCTCACCCGCGATCCTTCGGGGAACAGCGCGGAATCGGTCGCGGCCACCGCATCCCGGTAACCGAGCGTCAAGCGCGAGGACATCCGCGCCTTCGCCGGGAGCACTCCGCACAACGGATGTCCGTCCAGTTCCTCGGCCAGGTACAGCAGTCCGCCGCACTCGGCGTGCACCGGCGCCCCGCTGGCCGCGAAGGCCGCGATCTCCCCGCGCAGCGCGGTGTTCGCGGACAGCGCGGCGGCGTGCTGCTCCGGGAACCCGCCCGGCAGCACCAAACCCGCGGTGCGCTCCGGCAGCCGTTCGTCGTTGAGCGGGTCCACGACGGCGACCTCGGCACCTGCGGCTTCGAGCAGCTCGACGTGCTCGGCGTAGGCGAAGGTGAACGCCTTTCCCCCGGCCACCGCGACCACCGGCGAGCCCTGCGGTTCGACCTCGTCCCGGGGGTTCCAGGCCGGCCCGGGGAGTTCCGGCGCCGAGCGCGCGAGAGCGGCGATCGCGTCGAGATCCACCGAGCCGGCAACGATTTCGGTCATCGCGTCCACCGCGCGGACCGCCTCGGAACCGTGCTCGACGGCGGTGACGAGACCGAGGTGCCGCGACGGAACGGCGAGGTCGTCGGCGCGCGGGATGGCGCCGAACACCGGCAACCCCGCGGCGTCCGCGGCATCGCTCAGCACCTGCTCGTGGCGCGGCGAACCGACGCGGTTCAGGATCACCCCGGCCACCCGGACTTCCGGCCGGTAGCTGCGGAAACCGTGCAGCAGCGCGGCGAGGCTGTGGCTCTGGCCCCTGGCGTCGACGACCAGCACGACCGGCGCGTCGAGCAGCTGCGCCACGTGCGCGGTGGAGCCGGTCGCCAAGCCCTCGCCGGGGCCGATGCGACCGTCGAACAGCCCCATCACGCCTTCCACCACGGACAGCTCCGCCGCCCCGTGCCGGAACAGCGGCGCGACCCGCTCCTCGCCGACCAGCACCGGGTCCAGGTTGCGCCCGGGCCTGCCTGCGGCGATCCGGTGGTAACCGGGGTCGATGTAGTCCGGACCGACCTTGAACGGCGCGACGTCGGTGCCGCGGCGGCGCAGCGCTCCGAGCAGCCCGGTCGCCACCGTCGTCTTGCCCTGCCCGGAGGCCGGGGCCGCGATCACCACGCGGGCGTGCGAAGCGGACGTCACCACTCGATGCCCTTCTGGCCCTTCTGGCCGGCGTCCATCGGGTGCTTGACCTTGGTCGTCTCCATCACCAGGTCGGCGGCGTCGAGCAGCGCCTGCGGGGCGTAGCGGCCGGTGATCACGACGTGCTGGTGGCCGGGGCGGTCGCGCAGCGTCGCCACCACCTCGTCGACGTCGATCCACCCCCAGTGCAGCGGATAGGTGAACTCGTCCAGCACGTACATGCCGTGCTGCTGCTCGCCGATCCGCCGGGCGATCTCGCGCCACCCCTCCAGCGCGGCAGCGGCGTGGTCCTCCTCGGTGCCCTGCTTGCGGGCCCAGGACCAGCCCTCGCCCATCTTGTGCCACTCGACGGGGCCGCCCTCGCCGGTCTCCTCGTGCAACCGCCCCAGCGCGCGGAACGCGGATTCCTCGCCGACCCGCCACTTCGCGGACTTGACGAACTGGAACACGCCAATCGACCAGCCCTGGTTCCACCCGCGCAGCGCGAGTCCGAAAGCGGCTGTGGACTTGCCCTTCATCTCACCGGTGTGGACCACGACCAGCGGCCTGTTGCGGCGCTGGCGGGTCGTCAAACCATCGTTGGGCACGCTAGAAGGCTGTCCCTGAGGCATACCCGAACCCTATCCGCCGCCGCCCGGGGAGATCAGCTCCCGGGGACGGGTGGTCAACCTCACTGATCTCGAGACCGCGCGGTCGGCGAACATGGACGGGCGTCCCAGACCGCAGGAGCCGCTAATGCCGTCCACCAGGCCACCGCTGGTGCTGTCCGCCGCCACGCTGATCGCCAACTTCGACCGGTTCGCGGTCACGCCGATGCTGGTGCTCCTCGCGCTCGGGATGCAGGTCCCGCTCGCTTCGGCGGTGGCCGCTGCCAGCGGTTACTTCCTCGCTTACGGCCTCACGCAGCCGCTCTGGGGAATGCTGTCGGACCGGTTCGGGCGCATCGTCGTCATGCGCGGCACGCTTTTCGCCGCAGCGGCAGCAGGTCTGGTGTCCGCGCTGGCACCGAACCTGGCCGCGCTGATCGCCGCGCGCGTGATCACGGGCGCGTGCGTGGGCGCCATCGTCCCGGCTTCGCTGACCTACGTCGGCGACACGGTTCCCCCGGAGCAGCGGCAAGGCGCGCTGTCCGACCTCATGGCGGCATCGGCGATGGGCACCGCGCTGGCCACGGCCGTGGGCGGAGTGCTCGCCAGTTTCCTCGACTGGCGCGCGGTTTTCGCGCTCCCAGCGCTGTGCGCCGCGCTGTGCGCGATCGTGATCGGCAAGCTCCCGGAGCCGGAGCGCGCTCAGGTCAGCGGCGTGCGCGAGCACTTGGCGCTGGTGCTGACGAATCGCTGGGCGCTGCTGGTGTTCGGCCTGGTCTTCGTGGAAGGCGCGGTCCTGCTGGGCATCATGACGTTCCTCCCGTCCGCCCTGGTGCACCACGGCGTCGACGTCGCGGTCGCCGGCCTGGCCACCGCCACCTACGGCATCGGCGTGTGGCTGTTCTCCAGGCTGGTCAAGGCACTGGGACGGCGGCTGGCGGTGTGGCAGCTGATCGCGATCGGCGGTACTTCGATGGCGCTCGGCTACCTGGTCGTGGCGCTGCGCACGGACATCGCCTCGGTGGTGATCACCGCACTGCTGCTGGGCGGCGGCTGGTCGTTCATGCACTCGTCCCTGCAGACCTGGGCGACCTCGGTGGTCCCCGAGGCCCGGGGCCTGGCGGTGTCCCTGTTCGCCTCCGCGCTGTTCCTCGGCAGCGCGGCAGCATCGGCAGCGGCCGGTTACGCCGCGGACCGGGGCGAGTACACCACCCTCTTCACCATCGCCGCAGCGACCGCGATCCCGCTGCTGATCACCGCGTCCGCCTGCCGCTACCGCTACCAGTCCCGCACCGCACCCGTGTGAACGTCGTGAGCGGCGATGGTCGCTCTTGCC
>NZ_JBEOVY010000402.1:0-6493 GCF_040295745.1 Saccharopolyspora sp. NPDC002686 | reverse complement strand
GCGCCAAGTGCCGCGAGGATCCCGGCTGAGCACGCGGCGTCCTCGGTCGTCGTGCTCGACTTGCCGAGGCCTGCTGCCAGGAGGGGGGAGGCGAGGGTGCACAGGCCCATCAGGAGCAGGTAGGCCGAGACCGAGGACGAGGTGCCCGTCGCCGCCAGCAGGGCCGTCATGATGAACGGGGTTCCACCGCTGACCAGGATCGCCGCCAGCTGGTAGGCCAGGGACGCTCCGGAGTAGCGCACCCGCGGTTCGAACAGCTCGCTGAGGTAGGCCGCCAGCGGACCGTAGGTCAGGCTCGAGCCGACGCTGCCCACCGAGGCCGCGATCGCCACGCCGAGCACGGTGGCGGTGTCGACCAGCCAGAAGAACGGGAACGCCCACAGCACCAGCAGTCCGGCACCGGCGAGGATCAGCGGGCGGCGGCCCCAGCGGTCCGACAGCGCGCCGCTGAGGAAGATCACGAACACGCCGACCAGCGAGGACACCAGCGAGATCGTCAGCAGCGTCTGGCGCGGCATGCCGAGCTCGCGGGTGCCGTAGTCCAGCAGTCCCGAGATGCTGATGTAGAAGATCGAGTTGGTGGCGAACAGCAGTCCGGCGCCGAGCAGCACCGTGCGCTTGCGGGTGCGCAGCACCTCCATCAGCGGCGCCCGCACGACCTGCTCATCCCGCTTCTCCTTGCGCTCCTGCAGTTCCCGGAACACCGGGGTGTCCTCGATCCTGAGCTGGATGAACAGCACCACCGGCGCCAGCGCGGCGCTGGCCAGGAACGGGATCCGCCAGCCCCAGGACAGGAACATCTCCTGGCTCATCGCGGCACCGACCGCGAGGAACACGACGTTGCCCATGATCACGCCCAGCGGGACGCCCATCTGGCCGAAGGTGCCCGCCATGCCCCGGCGTCGGCCCTCGGAGTTCTCGGTCAGCAGCAGCACGATCCCGCCCCACTGCCCGCCGACCGCGATGCCCTGCAGGAACCGCAGCGTCACCAGCAGGATCGGGGCGGCCACGCCGATGCTCGACGCGCCGGGCAGCAGGCCGATCAGGAAGGTCGCCGCGCCCATCATGACCAGGCAGGTCACCACTGCGGGCTTGCGGCCGATCTTGTCGCCGAGGTGGCCGAAGATCAGCCCGCCGATCGGCCGGGCGATGAACCCGGCCCAGAAGGTGGCGAAGGACAGCAGCACGCCGATCAGCGGGCTGGCGCCGGGGAAGAACAGGTGGCCGAAGACCAGTGCCGCGGCGGTGGCGTAGATGAAGAAGTCGTACCACTCGATGGAACTGGCGATCAGGGCTGCGAACAGCAGTTTCTTGGGTGTTCCTTGGGCTTTCTCAGCTGGTGCACCGGCAGTCATCGGCGGGCTCCCTGGGCTGGACTACTGAGGACGAAGATCACGATCAGACCGACTGGTTGGTATGACTGTGATGTGCGTCTCCCCAGCCGTCAAGACCGATTTCGCATCGAGACGGAAGCCGTATCAGTGCCCGATTCGCACCACCGGCTCAGCCGGCGTTGAGCACCCGGACCGGTTCCCCCTGCATGTAGGCGGCGATGCATTCGACGGTGTCGGCGTAGAAGGCCCGGTAGGTGTTCTCGGTGACGTACCCCAGGTGCGGGGTGAGCACCGTCCGCGGCGTGCTGCGCCACGGGTCGTCGGCCGGCAGCGGCTCCTGGGCGAACACGTCGATGCCCGCCCCGGCCAACCGGCCCTCGCGCAGCGCGGCCTGGAGCGCCGCTTCGTCGACGATCGGTCCGCGCGAGGTGTTGATCAGGTACGCGGTCGGCCGCATCAGGGCCAGCTCGGCGGCACCGACCAGTCCCCGGGTCCGCTTGCTGAGCACGGTGTGGATGGTCAGCACGTCGGACGCGGCGAACAGCTCGTCCTTGTCCACCCGCCGCGCACCGGCCGCCGCCGCTGCTTCGTCGGTGAGGTTCTGGCTCCAGGCGATCACGTCCATGCCGAACGCCCGGCCGACGGTGGCGACCTGCGAGCCCAGCCGCCCCAGCCCGAGCACGCCCAGCGTCCGGCCGTCGACCTCGACGCCGACGCCGCCCTGCCAGCCGCCTTCCCGGATCAGCCGGTCCTCCTCGGGGATCTTGCGCAGCAGCGCGAAGATCAGGCCCCAGGTCAGCTCGGCGGTCGGCGCCCACGCGCGGTCCGATTCACCGCTGCCGGTGCCGGAGACGACGATGCCCAGCTCCCCCGCGGCCCGCATGTCGATCGCGGCGTTGCGCATGCCGGTGGTCACCAGCAGCTTCAGGTTCGGCAGCGCAGCGAGCACTTCGCGCGGGAACCGGGTGCGCTCGCGCATCGCGGCGACCACCTCGAAGGGCGCCAGCCTGCGCACCAGCTCGTCCGGGTCCTCGACGTGCTCGTGGAAGAACTCGACCTGAGCGGACAGCGAATCCCACTCCGCGTAGTCCCGAGCAACACCCTGGTAGTCGTCCAAAACCGCAACCCGAACCATGCCGCCGATCCTAATGATGTTCTCCGGGCCCGGTCTGCGCGGCGGCGCCGGTCGTTCTTCGCGACCACCGGGGATGAAGGGATCGATTCCTGATCGCGCCGAGCACTGATTTCACGAGAGACTGTCGGCGTGACTTCGACGCTGCTGCACCTGCTGCCGCTGAGCACCTTCCACGCCGACCGCAGCTCGCCGATCCGTGCCGCCAGCCTCCACACCGAAGGTTTCGTGCACTGCTCGCCGGACTCCCGCACCGCGCTCGCCGTCGCCAACACCTTGTTCCGGCCGGCGACCGAACCGATGATCGCGCTCGAACTCGACCCGACGAAGCTCTCCGCGCCCGTGCGCTGGGAAGCCGCCAACCCCTCCCCGCCCGACGGCGTCCCCGCCGACCAGCTGTTCCCGCACGTCTACGGTCCGCTGGAGCGGGGTGCGGTGATCGGGGTCCGCTACGCGCGGCGCGACGTCGCGGGCGACTTCGTGTCCCTGGAGACGCGCAGCCGCACCGCCGAGGAGTTCGACCTGCTGCCGCACCCGTCGGGCGGCTGGTTCCGGCGCACCTGGACCAGTCCGAACGGCGATGCCCAGCCGGCGGCGTCGGCGAGCTACTTCCTGCTGCCGCCCGCGCAGCAATCGGCTTGGCGCGCGGTGGATTCCGACGTGGTCTGGCTGTGGCACCGGGGCGGACCGCTGACGCTGCTGCTGGGCGGCGACGGACCGGAGGCCTCGGCCGACATCGAGCGGATCGTGCTGGGCGCGGGCGCCGGGCAGTCGCCGCAGCTGGTCGTCCCGGCCGGGACCTGGTTCCGGGCGCGGGCCGCCGCAACGGTCGAAACGCTGGTCAGCTGCGTTGCTTCACCCGGCTTCGAACCGGTGTAGGCCGGTCGAAGCCGTCCCGCTGGCCGGGCTTGCGCATGGCTCCCGGACCGCCCACCGACGCCCGGCGCGGGGCCGGGATGACGTCGCGCCACCGGAAGGCGGGCAGGTGGGGTCTGGTGGCCGGGCGGCGGTGCCGACCTCGGGCGGGCGTGCGCGGGCCGAGCATCCGGTGCTCGACCCAGGACATCACGATCGGCGAGGCGAGGAGCGCGCCGATTCCGATCGACGCGGCCAACGCGAATCCAGCCAGCGAGTTGATCACCGGCACCCACCCCCCGTTTGTGTTGCACCGGGCCACCTCGTGCTCGGCGGCGGATGCGACCGCGCCGACCGGCACCGCACCGTTGCGGGTGACGGGGGCCCTTTCGATTCACGGTAGGTC
The DNA here is from genome assembly GCF_040295745.1 of Saccharopolyspora sp. NPDC002686. Taxonomy (NCBI): domain Bacteria; kingdom Bacillati; phylum Actinomycetota; class Actinomycetes; order Pseudonocardiales; family Pseudonocardiaceae; genus Saccharopolyspora; species Saccharopolyspora sp. NPDC002686. The sequence goes on along the minus strand of NZ_JBEOVY010000402.1, from coordinate 2,766 downwards.
CGGCTGGTCGGAGCCGCTGGGCGCGCACCGCCCGGGTCGCCCGAACAGGTGAGATCGGATTCGGGTCCCTTGATCGGGCGGAATGCGCGTTTCCGGCGCTACCATCGGTTGTCGAGGAGTCCGCCCGCCACCAGCGGTGTGACCTGGCCCGCGACCGGGCAACCGAGCGGCAGCGGGGTGCGTGTTCGGCACCAGCGCCTGATTTCCGACGAGCGCAGTTCGCATCGGGACGGACCGCGAGCACGGGGAGGTATTCGGGTCGTGAGGGGTTACGCCGTCCACCTGCTGTTCCACCTGCTGGCCATGGCGGCCGGCGCCGGTTGCGGCGCGGCGGTCGCGCTCTGGTGGTACGGCGGCGAACCGACCGGCCTGTGGCTGGCGCTCGGCGCGCTGATGATCGGGATCATCGTGCTGGTGCTGGAATGGCTCTACATCAGCGCGAACCAGCCGGAACCGCCCGCACCGCCGCAGCAGACCTACCCGCCGCGGACGTACCCGCCGCAGTCCCGCCCGCGGATGCAGGCACCGCAGCGACCGCGCACCCGGCCCGATCTCGAACCCGTCGCGGCACCGTCGGAGACCCTGCTCCAACCCGCGCCCGAAAGCACCTCGGTGGACCAGGAGACCAAGACCTCGGCCACCGACGCCCTCAGGTCGCTGGGCACCGCGGACCGGCCGACCCACCAGAGCTGAAAGCCGTTCTTTCATAACGCGGAATTCACACGCAACCGAACGGCATCCCGGCACGTCCTACGGTCAAGATCAACGACCAGGAGTGCCACACGATGCCTACGCAGGACCAAGCCGTCCTCGCCAGGGACGTGCGACGCCGGTTCGGCGCGGTGGAAGCCGTGCGCGGGATCGACCTCGACGTTCCGCACGGCGAGGTCACCGCCCTAGTCGGACCGAACGGCGCGGGCAAGACCACGTTGCTGCTGATGCTGGCGACGCTGCTCGCTCCGGACTCCGGGGAGCTGCGGGTGGCCGGTCACGACCCGGTGGCCGAGCCGCTGGCGGTGCGCCGCAAGCTCGGCTGGATGCCCGACGCGTTCGGCGTGTACGACCAGCTGACCACCCGCGAGTACCTGGCTTTCTTCGCCAACGCCTACCGGATCCCCGCCGCCGGGGCGAAGGCCCGGGTCGCCGAGCTGCTCGACGTGGTGCACCTCGCGGAGTTCGCCGATCAGCCGGTGCACGTGCTGTCACGAGGCCAGAAGCAGCGCCTCGCGCTGGCTCGCGCGCTGGTGCACCGGCCGTCGGTGCTGCTGCTCGACGAACCCGCCTCCGGGCTCGACCCGCGCTCCCGCGTGGAGCTGCGCGACCTGCTGCGGGCGCAGGCGCAGGAAGGCACCGCGGTCCTGGTGTCCAGCCACATCCTGAGCGAGCTGGGCGAGATCGCCGACCGCGTCGTGTTCGTCAGCGGCGGGCAGACCGCCGGGCAGCACCGGATGGACGAGCTCGACCACCGCTCGGCGTGGCGGGTGCGGGCCGTCTCGGGTGATCTGCCCGCGGCGTTGGCGCAGCGCGGGATCGCCCACGCCGCGCACTCCGCCGGGATCGACGTGCAGGTCGACTCCGAGCAGGCCGCGGCGGAACTGCTCGCCCAGCTGATCGCCGACGGCGTGCAGGTGTCCAGCTTCGCCCCGGTCGGCAACCACCTGGAGTCCGCCTACCTGGCCTACACCGAGGAGCGCCGATGACCCTCAGCGGTATCAAGATCGTGGCCGAGCAGGAGTTCCGGGTCCGGTTGCGCACCGGCCGCTGGCGCTGGCTGCTGGTCGCGTGGGTCGTCGTCATCGCGGCGTTCACCGCGCTGCTGCGCTACGCCCTGGGGCTCGCGCGCTCGGCGTCCGAGGTCGGCATGAACAACATCGGCCTGCCGATGTTCGGTGCCCTGATGCTCTTCGTGCTCGGGCTCGCGCTGCTGGTGGCCCCGGCGCTGGCGGCGCAGTCGATCAACGGCGACCGCGAGCGCGGCACCCTCGCCACGGTGCAGGTGACGCCGCTGTCGGCGTGGGAGATCACGCTCGGCAAGTTCGCGGCGGCGTGGACCACCGGTCTGGTCTTCCTCGGGTTGACCCTGCCGTTCGCGGTGTGGGCGGTGCTGGAGGGCGGGGTCGGCCCGCTGCGCGCGCTGGCGGTGGTCGCGGTCGTCGCGCTGCTGATCGGCGTGATCTGCGCGATGGCGCAGGGCCTGTCGGCGCTGTTCGCCCGCGGGATCACCTCGACGCTGATGTCCTACCTGCTGGTGTTCGCCCTGACCGTCGGCACGGTGATCGCCTTCGCCCTGGTGCTCCCGCTGACCTTGAAGGAGCACGAGTACACCATCACGAACGACCTGGGCCAGTCCACGACCCGCACCGAGGAGGTGCCGCAGCCCCAGTACGTGTGGTGGCTGCTGGCGCCGAACCCGTTCGTCATCCTCGGCGACGCCGCGCCGGCGCCGCCGATGCAGTTCAACCCCGATACCGGCCGGGAAGAGCCGGTGATCAGCATGGATCCGCTGAGCACCATCGGGCTGGGCGCGCGCAGCATGCGCATGGACATGACCGACTACGACCGGTCCCAGCTGTACTCGAGCCCGGCCGTGTGGCCGTACGGGCTCGGCTTCAACGTCCTGGTCGGCGCCGGTGCCCTGTGGCTGAGCGCTCGACGGCTCCGCACACCCGCGCGCACCCTGGCGAGCGGCGTAACTCCCGCGCGGACGCCACCCGCCTGCAGCGGGTGCCGCGGCTGATGAAGCAGTACGGCTTCATCAACAACGAC
>NZ_JBEOVY010000401.1:0-6520 GCF_040295745.1 Saccharopolyspora sp. NPDC002686 | reverse complement strand
GACGTGGGCCGGGTGATCTGCGCTGCATCGTCGGAGATCACAGTGGAGGGTGAAGGATTTTCACACCTGCCCCACTTCGCTGGTGGCACCATCGGCGTGCTGACCGCGGTGATCGGCGTGTACATCACCAAGGCCCGAGGCGGGGAGAGCGCGCTGGTCGCGATCAACCGGTCGTTCTACATCTCCGCGGGGATCTCGGCGGTGCTCTGCGCCGTCGCCGCGCTGCTGTACCTGCCGAGCTCCTTCGCCGACCTCAACGGCGTGTCCCCGGCGCTGCAGCAGACCAGCGGCAACCCGGCGGTGATCGCGCTGGTCGCGGTGATCATCGGCATCCTGCTCGCGGTGGTCATCCTCAAGCTCACCGGCTACTTCACCGCCACCGAGCACCGCCCGGTGCAGGACGTCGGCAAGTCGTCGCTGACCGGTGCGGCCACCGTGATCCTCTCCGGCCTGTCGGTCGGTTTCGAATCCGCCGTCTACACCGCGCTGATCATCGGTGCGGCCGTGTTCGGCGCGTTCCTGCTCTCCGGTTCGCTGCCGGTGGCGCTGTTCGCCATCGCGCTGGCCGGCTGCGGTCTGCTGACCACCGTCGGCGTGATCGTCGCGATGGACACCTTCGGGCCGGTCAGCGACAACGCGCAGGGCATCGCCGAGATGTCCGGTGACGTCGAGGGCGACGGGGCGAAGATCCTCACCGAGCTCGACGCCGTCGGCAACACCACCAAGGCGATCACCAAGGGCATCGCGATCGCCACCGCGGTGCTCGCGGCGACCGCGCTGTTCGGCTCCTACACCGATGCGATCGGCGCGGCGCTGCGCGACGTGGCCGGTCAGCTCAGCGTCTCGGAGTTCTTCGTCTACGCGCCGAACGTGCTGGTGGGCCTGATCATCGGTGCCGCGGTGGTGTTCCTGTTCACCGGTCTGGCGATCAACGCCGTCTCGCGCGCCGCGGGCGCGGTGGTCTACGAGGTGCGCCGCCAGTTCCGGGACAAGCCGGGGATCATGGACGGCTCGGAGCGGCCCGAGTACGGCCGGGTCGTCGACATCTGCACCCGCGACTCGCTGCGCGAGCTGGCCACGCCGGGTCTGCTCGCGGTGCTGGCACCGATCGCGGTCGGCTTCGGCCTCGGCGTCGGCCCGCTGGCCGGCTACCTGGCCGGTGCGATCGCCACCGGCACGCTGATGGCGATCTTCCTGGCCAACTCCGGTGGCGCCTGGGACAACTCGAAGAAGCTGGTCGAGGACGGCTACCACGGCGGCAAGGGGTCCGAGGCGCACTCGGCCACGGTCATCGGTGACACCGTCGGCGACCCGTTCAAGGACACTGCGGGCCCGGCGATCAACCCGCTGCTGAAGGTGATGAACCTGGTGTCGGTGCTGATCGCGCCGGCCGTGGTGGCCTTCACCGTCGGCGACACCGCGAACCCCGCGGTGCGCATCGCCATCTCGGTGGTGGCGGTCGCGGTGATCGTCGGCGCGGTGGTGGTCTCCAAGCGGCGCTCGACGTCGATCGCGGAGTCATCCCCTTCCGACGACTCCGATGACAAGGCGATCAACGGCGCACCTTCATAACTCGCGGAGCAGCTCCTGGAGGGCGTCTTCCCGGTCGGGGAGGCGCCCTCCGCCGTGCGCTGGGGCTTCTGCCGCACGGCGCCCCCGGGTTCCGGGGCGGGATCGCGGGTGGGGGAGAGTCTTGCGGCACGCCGAAGGCAACTCCGATCCGTGCGAGGAGTGCGCATGAAGTTACGTTCGACGCCCATCGCGGTGCTGGCCGCCGTCCCGTTCGCGCTGGCCGGTTGCGCCGGAGGACCGGCGGCCCCGGCTCCGCCGCCCGAGCCGAGCGCGCAGGCGGTCAACTGGACCGGAAAGGTGTGCGGGCTGGTCAGCGGCTTCAGCGAGTCCCAGCAGCACATGCCCGGGCTGGACCGGACCAACACCACCTCGGTGAAGAAGTCGGTGATCGCCCGCATCGACGCCGCCGAGAAGTCCGCCGACGACACGGTGCGCGGCCTGACGGACCTCGGCGCCCCGCCGGTCAAGGGCGCGGAGCAGATCGGCACCGGCTTCCAGGAGGGCTTCTCCGAGGTGCGCGACGTCCTGCGCGGCGCGCGGGGCAAGGCCGAGCAGATCGACACCGGCGACAAGCAGCGCTTCGAGCAGGGCATGGCCGATCTCCAGAAGGAGCTGGACAAGGGCAGCCACCTCGACCTCAAGCAGAAGCTGGTCCAGCTGGAGCAGAACGCGGAGCTCAACGCGGCGGCCCACCGAGCCCCCGAGTGCCAACCGTTCTTCACCAAGCCCAAGGACCAACAACCACCCCGCTGACCCCATCCGTCCGATGGGTCCGCAAATTCCATTGAAATCAGACGTCCGATTTCAATGGAATTTGCGGATCTCGGGGCTGGTGGGGGCGCAGTTTCAATTGAAACTGTGGTTCCCGTTCGCGCAATCGGGTGGAAGGCATGGCGCAGGTCGAACTACTGTTCTAGCATGCGGGCCGTGGACCAGCTGTCCTTCTACTCGGCCGAGGCGCGGCAACCCGTCGTCGCCGACCTGGCGGGCATGCTGTGCGGACCGGGCCAAGCGGTCGGCTTCGGCCGCGGCACCGCCGCCCGGCTGTCGGTCGTGGTCGACGCCGAGTGGCGCGCCCGTGCCCTGGTCGAGGCGTGCGCGCAGCGCGGGGTGGACGCCGAGCTCGGCCGCTCCGAAGAAGGGCACCCGCTGATCCGCACCGCGTTCCGCAGCGATCTCACCGGTCTCGCCGCGCACTGGCTGAGAGGCGCGGTGAAGTCCGTCCCGGGCGGTTACGTCCCGGACGGCGCCGCCCTGCGGATCTGGGCGCTGACCGCGGGCTCCGCCGAGCCCGCCGGCTACCGCCTGGGGCTCGACCCGCACGCGCCGGACACGCACGCGCCGCTGGCCGCGGCGCTGACCCGCTGCGGCCTCCCGGTCAAGCCGGTCGGTCCGCGCGCGGGTGGCCCGGCGCTCCGCGTCACCGGGCGCAAGCGCCTGACCAGGCTCGTCGAGCTGGTCGGGCCGATGCCCGATGGTGCGATCGAGCGAACGTGGCCGTTGGTGTCCTGACCGGTTTGACGCATATCACGCCAGGTCACGCAACGGAACACTTTCGTCACCCGATACGTTCGTAGGGCAAGACGCCGACGTGCACAGGCGTGTTATGTGCAACCCTGTGCCTTCCCGGGCAGCGCATCGAACTGCGCGCGGGGCACACTGAAGGACTTGTCGGGTAGCAAAGGATGCTTCCGGGAGAAGAGAGCGGGTAAGCGTGGCTGGGTCGACACGGACGAAGAAGGCTGGCGGGACCGGCCGGGCTTCGGGGTCCCCCAACAGCGGGGTTGGCTCCGGCGGCCGGCGTCTGGTGATCGTCGAGTCGCCTGCGAAGGCCAAGAAGATCGCCTCCTACCTCGGCTCGAACTTCATCGTGGAGTCCTCCCGCGGCCACATCCGGGACCTGCCCAAGAACGCCAAGGACGTGCCGGAGAAGTACAAGGGCCAGGCCTGGGCGCGGCTCGGCGTGGACGTCGAGAACGACTTCGAACCGCTGTACCTCGTCTCCTCCGACAAGAAGTCCACGGTCACCGAGCTGAAGGAAGCGCTCAAGCAGGTCGACGAGCTCTACCTCGCCACTGACGGTGACCGCGAGGGCGAAGCGATCGCCTGGCACCTGCTGGAGACGCTGAAGCCGAAGGTCCCGGTGCGCCGGATGGTGTTCCACGAGATCACCGAGTCGGCGATCCAGGCGGCCGCCGCGAACCCGCGCGACCTGGACAACGACCTGGTGGACGCGCAGGAGACCCGCCGCATCCTGGACCGGCTGTACGGCTACGAGGTCAGCCCGGTGCTGTGGAAGAAGGTCATGCCGAAGCTGTCGGCGGGCCGCGTGCAGTCGGTGGCGACCCGGATCGTGGTCGAGCGCGAGCGCGAGCGGATCAAGTTCGTGCCGGCCGACTACTGGGACATCTCCGCGCAGATGGACGCCGGCCCGGACGCCTCGCCGCGCCGCTTCGGCGCCCGCCTGGTCTCCGTGGACGGCGCGAAGCTGGCCACCGGCCGCGACTTCGGCCCGGACGGCCAGCTGAAGAACGCCGACACCCGGGTGCTGGGCGAGGCCGAGGCCCGCGCGCTGGCCGCGGCGCTGACCGATGCGCAGCTGCACGTCTCCAGCGCCGAGGAGAAGCCGTACACGCGCAAGCCGTACGCGCCGTTCATGACCTCCACGCTGCAGCAGGAGGCCAGCCGCAAGCTGCGCTTCTCGGCGGACCGCACGATGCGCACGGCGCAGCGGCTGTACGAGAACGGTTACATCACCTACATGCGTACCGACTCCACGACGCTGTCGGAGACGGCGATCAACGCGGCGCGCAACCAGGCCCGTGACCTCTACGGCGAGCAGTACCTGTCGCCGCAGCCGCGCCAGTACAACCGCAAGGTGAAGAACGCGCAGGAGGCGCACGAGGCGATCCGCCCGGCGGGCGAGAGCTTCCGCACCCCCGGCGCGGTCGCCGCCGAGCTGGGCAACGACGTCGACGGCTTCAAGCTGTACGAGCTGATCTGGCAGCGCACCATCGCCTCCCAGATGGCCGACGCCAAGGGCACCACCCTGTCGGTGCGCATCACCGGCACCGCGACCAGCGGCGAGGAGTGCACGTTCGCCGCGTCCGGCCGCACCATCACCTTCGCGGGCTTCCTGAAGGCCTACGTCGAGGCGGTGGACTCGGAGGCCGGTGGCGTCGCCGACGACGCCGAGTCGCGGCTGCCGCAGCTGGTCAAGGACCAGCCGGTCACCGCGCCGGAGCTGTCGCCGGACGGGCACACCACCAACCCGCCGCCGCGCTTCACCGAGGCCAGCCTGGTCAAGACGATGGAAGAGCTGGGCATCGGCCGTCCGTCGACCTACGCCTCGATCATCAGCACCGTGCAGGAGCGCGGCTACGTGTGGAAGAAGGGCTCTGCCCTGGTCCCGTCGTGGATCGCCTTCGCCGTGGTCGGGCTGCTGGAGAAGCACTTCGAGCGGCTGGTGGACTACGACTTCACCGCGACGCTCGAGGACGAGCTGGACCGCATCGCCGAGGGCCGCGAGCAGCGCACCAGCTGGCTGACGGGCTTCTACTTCGGCGGTTCGGTGGGCCCGGAGGGCTCGATCGGCCGCGTCGGCGGGCTGAAGAAGCTGGTCGGTTCGGGCGTCGAGGAGATCGACCCGCGGGAGGTCAACTCGATCCCGATGTTCACCGACGAGCAGGACCGCACCATCTACGTGCGGGTCGGCCGCTACGGCCCGTACCTGGAGCGGACGCTGGAGGACGAGACGTCGCAGCGGGCGAACCTGCCCGACGACCTGCCGCCGGACGAGCTGACCCTGGAGATCGCGGAGAAGCTGTTCGCCACTCCGATGGAGGGCCGCAGCCTCGGCACCGACCCGGAGTCGGGGCACGAGGTGGTGGCCAAGGAGGGCCGCTTCGGCCCGTACGTCACCGAGGTCCTGCCCGAGGGCAGCAAGGGCAAGCCGCGCACCGGCAGCCTGTTCAAGTCGATGTCGCTGGACACCGTGACCCTCGACGACGCGCTGAAGCTGCTGTCGCTGCCGCGCGTGGTCGGCAAGGACCCGGAGAGCGACAACGAGATCACCGCGCAGAACGGCCGCTACGGCCCGTACCTGAAGAAGGGCACGGACTCGCGGTCGCTGGATACCGAGGAGCAGATCTTCTCGATCACCCTCGAAGAGGCGCTGAAGATCTACGAGCAGCCGAAGCAGCGCGGTCGGCGGGCAGCGGCGGCGCCGCTGCGCGAGCTGGGCGAGGCGTCGGACACCGGCAAGCCGTTGGTGATCAAGGACGGCCGCTTCGGCCCGTACGTCACCGACGGCGAGACCAACGCGTCGCTGCGCAAGGGTGACGACGTCGAGTCGCTGACGATGGACCGCGCGATGGAGCTGCTCGCGGAGCGGCGGGCCAAGGCCCCGGCCAAGAAGAAGGCCCCGGCCAAGAAGTCCACCACCGCGAAGAAGTCGACGACGACCGCGGCGAAGAAGACGACCACCGCGGCGAAGAAGAGCACGAGCACGGCGAAGAAGACGACCGGCACCACGGCCAAGCGGGCAAGCTCCTCGTCGAAGTCGTCGTGACCCGGCGGGATGCGCTTTCGGGCCAGGACGGCACGCAGGCGCTATCGCCGCTGCACCACTTCCCGGATGCGCTGACCTCTGCGCACGCGGCGCCGCCGACCCGAGAGTCGGTGGCGCCGTCCGCGCCGGCCCCGGAACCGGTCGAAGAACTCGACCGGCCGCTTCGGCGTCGACCCGCGCACCAGGCGCCCGCGCAGCAGCAGCCTCCGCAGAAGAAGCAGCAGCAGAAGAAGAACAGCAAGGCCGGGGCGATCGGCTGCTACCTGTTCCTCGCCTTCGCAGTGCTGATGATCTTGCTCTCCGTGTTCGGCTGAGGCCTCCGCCTGCCGTCAGGGCAGCACCGTAGAGTCATCTGGTGTCCCCTCACTTCGCCAGCCA
>NZ_JBEOVY010000400.1:0-6528 GCF_040295745.1 Saccharopolyspora sp. NPDC002686 | reverse complement strand
CGCCACCCCCGCGGCCGCGGCCACTTGACGCGTGGTCGCGAACACCGACGATGCCCGGGTCATCGCTTCGGGAGCCACCTGCGCGAAGGTCGCGGTGCAGTACGAGCAGTTCCCCATCGTGCTGGAGGCGATGCGGGAATGCCTGCAGGACGTCTACGACCTTCCCGGGTTGACCGAGCTGATGTCGCAGGTGGCCGCCCGGAAGGTGCGGGTGGTCGAGGTCGAGACCCCGACGCCGTCGCCGTTCGCGCGCAGCCTGCTGTTCGGCTACATCGGCATGTTCCTGTACGAGACCGACGCGCCGCTGGCCGAACGGCGATCGGCCGCGTTGAGCCTGGATTCGACGCTGCTGGCCGAGCTGCTCGGGTCGGAAGCGCTGCGGGAGCTGCTCGATCCCGAGGCCTTGGAGGAGATCGAGCAGCAGCTGCAACGGCTCGCCCCGGACCGGCGCGCCCGCGACGCGGAGTCCGCAGTGGATCTGCTGCGCTTCCTCGGTGATCTGTCCACATCGGAGGCCGAAGCGCGAGGTGTGCGCGCCGAATGGCTGGCCGATCTCCTGGAACAGCGGCGCGTGCTGCAGGTGCGCATCGCCGGGCAGGAGCGCTGGATCGCCATCGAGGACGCCGGCAAGGTCCGCGACGCGCTCGGTGTCGCGCTGCCGGTCGGGGTGCCCGAAGCGTTCACCGAACCGGTCGCCGATCCGCTGGGCGATCTGCTGATCCGCTACGCGCGCTGCCGCGGTCCGTTCACCGCCGATACCGCGGCGCAGCGCTTCGGGCTGGGAGTCGCGGTGGTGCACGGCGTGCTGGACCGGATGGCCGGTTCCGGTCGGCTGGTCCGCGGCGAGCTGCGGCCGCTGGAGGCCGGGGGCGGCCGGGCGTTGGAGTACTGCGACGCCGAGGTGCTGCGGCGGCTGCGGCGGGCTTCGCTGGCCCGGTTGCGCGCGGAGGTCGAACCGGTCGAACCCACCGCTCTGGGCCGATTCCTGCCTGCTTGGCACGGCATCGGCGCGCGGCTGCGCACGGCGCCGACCGTCGACGACGTGTACTCCGTCGTCGAGCAGCTGGCCGGGGTGCCGGTTCCGGCCAGCGGCCTGGAGTCGCTGATCCTGCCCGCGCGGTTGCCCGGCTACTCCCCCGCGCTGCTCGACGAGTTGACCGCGACCGGGGAGGTCACCTGGGTGGGATCCGGCGCGTTGGCCGGCGGTGACGGCTGGATCGCGTTGGCGCCCACCGACGTCGCCGATCTGCTGCTGCCGGATCTGCCGGAGGAGCCCGGCGCCGACTCGCCGCTGCACCGAGCTGTGGTGTCCGCATTGGACGGTGGGGCGCTGTTCTTCCGGCAGCTGGCCGATCGCGCGGGGGCGCTGCTGCTGGAGCAGGAGGAGAACGCACCCGCGGATGACGAAGTCACCTCGGCGTTGTGGGATCTGGTCTGGTCCGGCTCGATCACCAACGACACGCTCGCCCCGTTGCGGTCCTTGGTCTCCGGGCGCGGTGCTGCGCACAAGCCTCGACGCAGTGCGCCACGAGGCCGTTATGCGCGACTGCGTGCGGGGCGTCCGTCGATGCCGAGCCAGAGCGGTCCGCCGACGGTTTCCGGACGTTGGTCGCTGGCGCCGCAGCCGTCGAGCGAACCGACGCGTCGCGCGCACGCCCGCGCTGAGGCGTTCCTGGAGCGGCACGGGGTGCTCACTCGCGGAGCGCTGGACATCGAGCGCGTCACCGGCGGATTTTCCGCCGTGTACAAGGTGCTCCGGGCTATGGAGGAATCCGGGCGTTGCCGTCGCGGGTACGTCGTCGAAGGACTCGGGGCGGCGCAGTTCGCGGTGCCCGGTGCGATCGACCGCCTGCGCGCGCTGTCCCGGGACGAGAGCGACGGCGAGGCCGTGGTGCTGGCCGCGGCTGATCCGGCCCAGCCGTACGGCGGGGCGTTGGAATGGCCTGCTGCGATGGGCGAAACCCGGCATCGACCTGGGCGCAAGGCGGGCGCGCTGGTGGTTCTCGTGTCCGGCGAGGCGGTGTTCTACGTCGAGCGCGGCGGGAAGTCGCTGCTGTCGTTCACTGAGGACGAGTCAGCGCTTCGAGCAGCTGCGGCAGGGCTCGCGCGCGTCGTCCGCGACGGTTGGCTGGAACAGCTCTCTGTGCAGCGCGCCGACGGCGAAGGCGCGTGGGGATCACGGCTCGCGGCGGTGCTGACCGAAGCAGGATTCCGCGCCACCCCGAAGGGCTTGCGCCTGCGCGCCTGACGTCCGGTGTTCGCCACGCAAGAAGACCACCAGAACCTCAGAACTCAGTATCGATCGCGAGGCGTTGATCGATAGTCAAGTTGTGGATCTGTACCAGGTCGTGCTGTTGGCCATCTCGTTCGCGGCGGGTGGGTTCACCCTGCATCGGCTCGTGCGGCGGCACGGCTGGCAGGACGGCTGGCAGTTCTCCGGTCTCGTCGCCGGTGCCCTGCTGGTCGGCGCCCTCGCCTACATCGCGGCGTACACGCTCATGATCATGGTGCTCGCGACCCTGTTCGTCATCGCCTGAAAGGCCAGCTTTCCCATTCCGAGGGGAAATTGGGCTTCGATGATCGACAATCCGGACGTGGACGCGTTCTTGATCACGCTGCTCGCCATTGCACTGCCGGCGGGCGGGCTGAACATGTACCGCAAGCTGCGACGGCACGGCTGGCGGGGAGGCTGGCGCTTCTCCGGTCTGCTGCTGAGCTCCGCGCTGCTCGGAATCCTCGTCGCCTACGCGACAGTCTTCATCTTCGTCTTGTTGTTCGCAGCTCTCCTCTCCTTCTGGGACCAACCGTGACTGTTGAGCCCGCTACAGCTCCATGAACGGCTTCGGGTAGGCGAATTCGCCGCGGATCGCGGGGTCGTAGGACGCCAGGGTTCGGACCTGGAAGTGCGAGGCCCAGTCCGGAACCTGCGGCGTGATCCCGCGCTCCTGCGCCGGCTCGAACCCGAACTTCGGGTAGTAGTCCAGGTGCCCGAGCAGCACCACGACCGGCTCGCCGAGCGCATCAGCCGCACCGAGCACCGCGTGCATCAACGCCGCACCGACGCCGCCGCGCTGGAGGTCCGGCAGCACACCGATCGGCCCCAGTGCCAGCGCCGGAACGTCGCCGACGTGGCCGCGGGTGCACACGACGTGCCCGACCACCTTCCCGTCCTGCTCGGCGACCATCGACAGCTCCGGCAGCCAGGAGTCGTCCGCGCGCAGCGCGTCGACGAGCCCGGCTTCCGCCGGAACCGCGTCCGGCCGGTCGGCATCGGCGAAGGCAGCCGCGTGCACCTGGTGGATCGCAGCGGCATCGGCGGGGGTCTCGCGTCGGATCAGCACCCGACCACGCTGCACCGATTGCGCTTGTGCCGCAACCGAATTTTCCCCCGCCGCCGTCAGCGTGTGGCGAGTTGCAACAACCCCCACAGCTGAGCCACCGCGTTCGGATCCCCGCTGGTCTCCACCGCCCGGTTCGGCAGTCGACCCCACATCCACAGGTAGACCGCCGCCGCGTCACCGCCCACCACCGCATCCGGCGTCGTGGTCGCCACGTCGTCCGAACTGACCACCGCGGTCCCGTGCTGATCCGCGGTGACCAGCCAGTTGCGGCCGTCCACGTACACCCCCACCGAACAGGGGTGGCTCGCGGTGATGCCCAGTGCGCGCAGCCGGTAGTCGAACCACACCCGCAGCACTTCGTCGATGCCGTCGGTCGCGACGTCGGGCTCGATCGCGGTCCGCTCCACGCCCGCCGCCGTCTGCACGTCCACCCGGTGCACCGTGGTGGCGTGCAGCATCCGGCGCAGCCAGAACCGCACCTCGTGCTGCTCCGGCCACCAGGTCGGGCACGGGTCGTGCGGTGGTCGCGCCCCGAACTCCGCCAGCAGTCCGGCCAACCGGACCGCGAACCGGTTCGTCACCTCGCGGAGTTCGGGCTGCTCCGGCAGCGCCCACTCGCGCTCCATCTCGGCGGACCCCAGCCAGCACAACACGTCCTCGCACAGGTCGCCCACGTGCCGCACGGTCTGCCCCAACGTCCGCCCGGACGCGCTCCACACCGGAGCGTCCGGGTGCGCGTCGTGCGTCGCCGCAGTCAGCAGCTGCGCCTCGATGCCGAGCAGGTCCAGCATCCGCCCGTAGTCCAGTCCCACCTCAGTGCCGTTCACCGCGCCACCCCCAACAAGCTGCGCCCAACGATGTCCAGGAATTCCCGGCTGCGCGCCAGAAGACCGTCGGCGTCGAGCCAGGTGATCGTCGGCACGCCGGCCTCGGCGGCCGCGCGCCGGTCCGATCGTGCCGCGAAGTAGGCCGCCCACTCCCGCAGTTCCGGGGCGGCCTCGATTAAGAGCGTCCACACGCTGGCCGGACGCCCCTGCTCGCGCTGCCGGGAACGGGCCACCACCACTGCCGTGGCCGCGCGCAGCGCCGCCACGTGGGCGGACACGTACCGCTCGCCCGGGTGTTCCGCCTGCTCCGCTTCGTGCAGGCAGGTCCGGGCGTTGAGCAGCAACGACAGCGAACCCGCCGGCGTTTCCGCCTCGGGGGTCGGGCCCTGGTTCTCCACGGAGCTCCGCGGAGCGGGAATCGAGAGATCGGCGGGAAAAGACATCGGCGCTCTCCTCTGCACGACGAAGCCGTCCACACCACCCGGCGACCGCGCTGCCCAGCGACGACACGTCCCCGAGCAGCTGGTCTTCGAGGCGGTGGGCCCGGTGGAGGAGTGCTTCCCCCACTCCACCACCGGACCCGATGTTCGAACTGACGTTCATCGAACTTCCGTTCGAACATCTTCAGATTAGCGCGCTCGGCCGATCGACTCAAGCACTGCGCCGTAGCTCACCTGTTCGAGTCATGACCAGCGAAGATGATCACCCGGAGGGACGAATCGAACACCGGGTGACCGCACCGACACCCGAAGGGCACGCCAGGCAGGACCTCGCGCCTCGAACCGGCTACTGTTCGGCCGTGACCGCCGCACCATCGCCCCGCTGTGACCGGATCGCCGAGCTGACCACCGACCAGCTCCGGGCCCGACTGCCCGAGGCCCTGCAGGTCTACGTGACCGCGATGGGCTACCCGCCCAGCACCGCCCAGCAACGCGCCCCGATGTGGTCGGCGCACATGCTGCGCGCGGGCTGGCGCTGCATCGGCGCGTTCAGCGAGCAGGACGAGCTCATCGGCATCGGGTACGGCTACCTCGGCGCGCCCGGCCAGTGGTGGCACGAGCAGGTCCGCCGCGGCCTGATGACCAGCGAAGTCGCGATCGGCGACTGGATGGACGACTACTTCGAGCTGACAGAGCTGCACGTGCACCCGGCAGCCCAGGGCGGCGGGCTCGGCGAGAGCATCCTGCGCCGCCTGCTCACCGGCGCACCAGGCAGCAAGGTCCTGCTGTCCACGCCGGAAGGCCCGACGCGGGCCTGGAAGCTGTACCGCCGGGTCGGCTTCACCGACGTCCTGCGCAACTACCGGTTCACCGGCGACCCGCGCCCCTTCGCGGTGCTCGGCCGCCCCCTCCCCCTCGAGCCCCGCTGACGGCCTGCGCCCCGCTCGGACGTCCGGGGGCAAAATCCGAATAACTTTCACGAAAATCCTTGCCCATTCGGCACGTGATCGTCTTCACTGCGTCATCGACGGCTGATGACAGGTGGAGGTGCCGATGGGCCAGGTGGGACTGCTCCGCAGAGCAAGCGGGATCGCGTTGTCGGTGTTGGCCGGGGTCTCCCTCGCCACCGCTCCCGCGGCGGCCGGCGAACCCGAGTACCAGCACTACGTCGCCCTCGGCGACTCGTTCACCTCCGGACCGCTGATCCCGTGGATGCGCCTGGACCCGCTGCTGTGCGGGAGGTCCACGAACAACTACCCGTCGCTGCTGGCGCGCGACCTCGAGCCCGCGAAGTTCACCGACGTCAGCTGCGGCGGCGCGGACACCACGGACATGACCACCGCGCAGGACTGGTACTCCGGACCCCAGTTCGACGCGCTCACCGCGGAAACGGACCTGGTCACGCTGGGCATCGGCGGCAACGACTTCAGCGTCTTCGGCGACACCATCGCCATCTGCTCCGGCCTGCGCGCCACCGACCCGGTCGGATCGCCGTGCCGCGAGCACTTCGCCACCGACGGCGGGGACGACCTGAAGCGCCGCATCGAACTCACCGGGCACCGCGTGGCGGAGGTCGTGCGGGGCGTGCAGGAACGGTCGCCGCAGGCTCAGATCCTGGTCATCGGCTACCCGCGCATCGTGCCGCCCACCGGCTACTGCCCGGACGTCATCCCGATGGCCGACGGCGACTACCGCTACGCCGACGAGATCGAGCAGGAGCTCAACGCCGCGATCGCCGGCGCGGCACAGCGCACCGGCGCCACGTTCGTCGACACCTACGGCCCGTCGCTGGGGCACGACGCCTGCGCCACCGGGGGCGCGGCCTGGGGAACCGGTCTTCTCCGCCGCCGAGGTGGTGTCGATCGCGCGGGCAGGCCATCCCGCCGTGGTCGCGGTGGTGCAGCAAGAAGTCGTCGGCAT
>NZ_JBEOVY010000399.1:0-6543 GCF_040295745.1 Saccharopolyspora sp. NPDC002686 | reverse complement strand
GGCCGCCTACCGCGACCTGCCGGACGTCGAGATCGTCGCGATCGCGGGCAAGGAACCGGAGCTGCTGCGCTCGCGAGGTTCGGCGGGCGGAGGTCCGCTTCGCGGAGGGCGTTCCACTGGGCCGCGTTGAGGGTCAGCACGCGCAGGTCGGGAAGTTCCGCGACCGGGGTGATGTCCTCGACGTCGGCGTCCGACAGGTCCAGCCTGGTCAGGGCGGGCAGGGTGCGGAGCACTGCGATGTCCAGCGGTTCGGCCGCACCCGCGAGCTTGAGGTCCCAGATCGTCGGCTGGTGCGCCAGGGCGGCCAGGTCGATCCGGTCCGCCTCGATCGCGAGCGACTCCAGCGCAGGTTGATCGCCCAGCGCCGGGGTGACCAGCTTCGCGCGGTTGATCCGCAGTTCTCGCAGGTTCGCCAGCGGGGCCAGCGCGGCGAGGTCCAGGGTTACCGCGTCGTTGAGGTACATGCGCTGGGCGTCGTCGGCGCTCTCCACCACCTCGGCCAGGTCCCTGGAACCGAAGTCGTGGTAGACCCGTTCGTCGAAGCCCGCTCCGCCGAAGCCGGCGTGGATCTGCAGGTAGTCCTCGTCCGGGTCCTCGTCCTCGTAGTCGCCCTCGCGGAGGGCTTCGACGACGCCGGTCAGGATCTCGGTCACCGATTCCGCGTAGTAGTCCGGCGGGCCGTGCACGTCGCGGCCGTACTCGAAGACCTGGCCGGACCTGCCCTGCGCGGCCGGGTCGAGGTCGACCGCGAGGTCGTTCATCGCGAAGTCGGTGGCGAAGGTGATCCACCAGTCGTTGCGGGACAGGCGCTTGATGGTGTCCGGCGGGTCCGACTCGAAGACCACGGCGTCGTCGAACGGGCCGTCGTTCCAGCCGAGCGAACCGGGCTGGTGGTACTCGACGACGTCGTCCAGCGGGTACGGCGAGTACCGGCCGAGCAGTCCGGTCTCCGAGGCGTCGTCCCTGGTCATCCGGTAGAGCGCGCGCAGGTCTTCCGGCAACCGGGCGCCCAGTTCGGCTTCGGCCGCGGCGATCTCCTGCTCGGAGTAGCCGGGCCCCAACGCCGGCGGTCGCCCCTTGATCTCCTGGTACCGCTCGACGAACTCGCGGAACAGTGCGGAGACCTCGGCGAGCGCGGCCGGGTCCGTGGGTGCTCCGGTGGGCTTCGACGCGGCCGGCAGCGGCATCCCCGGTAACGGGTGGGCGGGCAGCCGGAAGTCGTCGTCGAGCACCACGCCGGTCACCGACTCCAGCGCCGTGCTGCAGGCGAGCTCGAATCCGGTGTCGCGGACCACCAGCTCGACGACCAGCGGGCGACCGCCGGTCGGCACCGGGAGCAGTTCGGTGAGCGCTGATCTGGCGTCGAAGAAGTCGGGTTCGAGGTCGACGTCGACGCCGACCGGGTGCGTGATCTGCGTTGCGCCGCCATCGATGCGCATCCACACGACCGCAGGTCCACTGTGTCCGGCTCCGGCGCGCAGGCCGAGCGCCAGCCGCCGGGCTGCCGCCTGAAGTCCCGTCGTCATGCGCGAAATTGTGCACCCGGGCACCACGGCGATCGGACTGGGTGCCAGGCAGGACGCGACCCTCACGCCGCACCGCGTCCTGACTGGCACACCCCCAGCGTCCGGATTCCACGATCGTGGAATCAGGACAGACGGTAATCTTAGCTGTGAGAATCCGTCAATCGGCGGAGCGGTGCGAACCCTGTGATTTCGGAGTGATCGTGATGACAGCCCCTGGTGCCGCCTTGGCCGAACGGCTGGCGTGGCTGCGGGAGTCGTTCCCCAACCCCGAGACCGGCAAGCCCTACGAGGTCAAGGCGATCGCCGCCGCGACCGGGATCTCGCTGTCCCAGCTGTACAAGATCCTCTCCGGCGAATCGCCGAACCCCGGCTGGCAGCACCTCAAGGCCCTGGCCGGCTTCTTCGGCGTCCCGCTGGACACCTTCGACGACGGCGAGCACGGCGCCAAGATCCGGACGCAGCTGGCCGCGCTGGTCGAGCTGCGCAGCCTGAAGGAAGGCGGCGTGGAGTCGGTGAGCCTGCGCGGCCTGACGCCGGCTCAAGCCGACCGCATCCGCGGCGTCGTCGAAGACCTGCGCCGCTCCAACACCACCCCCGGTCACGATGACGCATGAGCCTGATCACGAGCCGTTCCGCTGCGCCCGCCTGGTGGTGGTCATGAGCCAGAATCGCGGTGTGAAGCCGTCGCAACAGCGCGATCTGGCGGCCCGGTGCCAAGAGCTGGCGGCTGCCCTCCCGCTGCCCTCGCCTTGGGACCTGGAGACGTTCATCGGCGAACTCTCCGAGCTCCGCGGGCGTCCGATCGAGCTGCGCCGGGTGGCCACTGTGGAATCCGACGCCCCGTGCGGGGCGCTGGTCTCCCTCGCCGACCGGGACGTGATCGGCTACCTGCCGAGCACCCCGCTGCACGAGGAGCACATCGTCCTGCACGAGGTCGCGCACCTGGTGTGCGGGCACTCCGACACCAAGCTCGCCGACTCCCCGCTGGTCGCGGCACTGGTCCCGGACCTGCCGCGGGACCTGGTGCAGAGCGTGCTCGGCCGCTCGGCCTTCGACGCGGACACCGAGCAGGAAGCCGAGCTGGTGGCCAGCCTCTACCTGTACCGCGCGGGCCGCGCCCCGGCGCCCCTCCGCCGCGTGCGCAAGCTCGACGCGAAGTCCGGGCGCACGCTGCGCGAGATCCAGGCGACCTTCGACAGCGCGCGACGAGGACCCGAGAAGCGCCGATGACCAGCATCGTCCTGCAAACCGCTGGTCTCATCGCGGTGCTGGCAGCCGTCGCCAAGCTCGTCCAGTCCCGGCATTCGCCGACGCCCAGCGTGCTGTACCTGTGCGGTGCGATCGGTTCGGTCGGGCTGTCGGCGGCACTGGTCGCGACGTCCTCGCTGACCTGGGTGGCGACCTGGGAACCGGTGCCGAACTCCGGTCGCCTGGCGGCGAACATGCTGGCCGTGGTGGCGGCCGTGTGCGTCCACGGACTGCTCGCGAACCTGGTGCACGAGAAGGCGGCGGCCCGCCGCGCGATGCGGCTCCAAGTGCTGGTGGCCGCGGTCGCTGCGGTCTGCATGGTGGCGCTGATGCTGGCTGCGGGCATCCCGTTCCACCCGGAGTTCCTGGCCGCGTTCGCCGACCGGCCCGCCGTGGCGGCTTACCTGACGGTCTTCTCGCTCTACATCGGATGGGCCACGCTGGCGTTCGGCTGGTTCCTGCGCCGCTACATCTCCCAGACCGATCGCCGCTGGTTGCGGGCCGGATTGCGCACGATCCAGGCGGGCTGCGTCGCGTCGGGGATCTGGGCGGCGAGCAAGATCGCGGCGGCTTTCCGGGCCTTGGCCGGGCACCAGCCGGGGATCCTGGACCCGATCGGCGGGGCGTGCGCTGCGACGTGCGTGGCGTTGGTGGCCATCGGCGCCACCATGCCGGTGTGGGGTCCGCGGGTGGCGTTGCCGTTCGCGTGGTTGCGCGCCAAGCGCCAGGCGCAGCAGCTCCGTCCACTGTGGAACCAGTTGTCGGCCGAACTCCCCCAGATCGCCCTGCCCGCGGGGATGATCGCGCCGAACGCGCAGTTCGCGCTGTACCGCCGGGTGGTGGAGATCCGCGACGCCCAGCTGCTCCTGCGCCCCTACGTCCACCCCTCCGCGAGCGGCTGGGCGCGTCGTGCTGCCGAAGAAGCCGGCCTGGACGAGCGGGCGGCCCACCAGACCGCCGAAGCGGCGCGCCTGGTCACCGCCCTGGACGCCCACGCCGCAGGCCACCGCCACCAGCCGGAACCGGACGAGACCAGCGCCCCGTACCGAGGCGTCACCTCGGACACCGCCACCGAAGCGCGCTGGCTGATCGAGGTGGGCCGAGCAGCAGAACGCTCAGCGATCGTCAAGACCATCCGCGACCAGGCCCGGGCCGACCTCCCGACCTCCCCGGCGTAACCGGCCGCAAGCCGTCGTACGGCCCCAATTCCGTGTGAGAACGACCCCTCCCCCGGTGACGCCCACGTCCCGCATGCCGTCCTCGGATTATCGGCTCTGGCTATAAGCCTGACTCGGGATTCGGCCTTGTCGATGCCGTTGAACAGCGCTGGAGTTGTTGCAGCGCAGCGCTTGTCAACGAGGTCGAGGCCGTGACGGAGGCTCACATGGCATCAGCCGAAATCGGGACGCCGGTGGTGTCATCGGCGCCCCCACGCCCGGACCGCAAGGCATGGGGCATCGTCGTCCTGCTCTTCGCCTTCTTCACCCTGAACTTCGCGGACAAGGCGGCGGTGGGGTTGGCGGCACCGCAGATCCGCCACGACCTCGGCCTGAGCGCCGGGGACTTCGGCCTGGTCGGCAGCGCGTTCTTCTGGTTGTTCGCCGTCGGCGCGGTGGGGTTGTCCGCCGCCATGCGCTGGATCTCCGCGAAGTGGGCGGCGGCCATCCTGATGTTCACCTGGGTGGCCAGCATGCTGCCGCTAGCGATGCCCACGACGTTCGGTGTGCTGCTGGTGTCCCGGATCGTGCTGGGCTTCTTCGAGGGGCCGGCGCACGCCCTGTGCCAGAGCGTCGTCGCTGACCGGTTCCCGAAGGAGAAGCGGGCGTTCGCCGGGTCGATCGTGAACGCGGGGTCCTCGGTCGGTCCGCTGATCTCCGCACCGGTGCTGACCTGGGTGATCGTCTCGTACTCCTGGCACGCCGCGTTCCTCGTGCTGATCGCGGTCGGCCTCGTCTGGCTGGTCGTCTGGCTGTGCTACGTCGAGCGCCAGCCGCTGCGGAAGCGCCCGGTGGCCGTGGAGGCGGCTGCTGACCCGAACGGGCACATCGACGTGCCGTTCCTGCGGTTGCTGCGGCTGCCCAGCTTCTGGGGGCTCAGCCTGCTGTCGTTCGCGGGCTACCTCATCACCTCGCTGAAGGTCTCGTGGCTGCCCGCGTTCCTCGGCGAAGGCCTCGGCTACTCGCCGACCACCGTCGGATGGCTGGTCACCGCGCCCTACGCCACGGCGGTAGTCGTCCTCGTCGTCAGCGGATACCTGTCCGGTCGGCTCCTCGCGCGGGGCTGGAGCTCCCGGGCCGCGCGCGGTCACCTCAGCGGCGTGCTGATCGTCTTCGCCGGGCTGAGCATGATCGCGTTCGCGCTGGTCGGTCCGGGAACGCTCCAGCTGGTGCTGGTGATCTGCACCTTCTCCATCAACAGCGTCGCGTTCTCGGTCGCCTTCGCGGGCGCGTCCGACTTCCTCCCGCAGCGCCAGCGCGCCGCGTTCTTCGGGTGCGTGATCGGGTTCTACAGCATCGCGGGCATCGTCGCCCCCTACGCGCTGGGGCTCATCGTCCAAGCCGGACCGACGCCGTCCGCGGGCTATTCGAACGGGTTCCTCGTAGTCGGCATCGCCATCTGCGCGTGCGCGGTGGTCGGCGCGCGTCTGCTGGACCCGGAAGCCGCCCGCCGGACGCTGGAGGCCGAGACCGCGAGGGGCGGGGTTTCGTGATGGAGGCACCGCTGACCGGAATCCGGGTGGTGGACCTGGGCCAGTACATCGCTGCTCCTGGGGCCGGCCAGCAGCTGGCCGACCTGGGCGCCGAGGTGATCAAGGTCGAGAGCCTCACCGGCGACCAGGCGCGATCCGTCGGCTCGTTCGGCGCGGCGATGCTGCACGCGAACAACCGCGGCAAGCGCAGCATAGCGATCGACCTGCGGCATCCCGAAGGATTCCAGGTCCTCGACGAGCTGTGCGCGGGATCGGACGTGCTGCTGCACAACTTCCGGCACGGCTCGGCCGAACGCCTCGGCATCGGGCCGGAGCAGATGCGCTCGCGCCACCCGCACCTCGTCTACGGGTTCGTCACCGGGTTCGGAACCCGCGGCCCCTCGGCGGGACGAGCGGGCCTGGACATCGCGGCGCAGGCCGAGTTCGGGGTCATGCACACCACCGGCGACGCCGACGGTGAACCGCAGCGAGTCGGCTTCACCATCGCCGATGTGCTGGCCGCGAACGCCCTGGCGGCCGGGGTGCTCGCCGCGCTGGTTCGGCGCGCCCGGACCGGGAACGGCGCGCTCGTCGAGACCTCGCTGATGGAAGCGGTGGTGGCGGCCCAGGCGACGCAGTGGACGGGCTACCGCCTCACCGGCGAAGCGCCCCGCCGGAGCGGCAACGGCCAGCCCGCGGTGGCGCCCGCCGCGGATCTCGTGCAGACCGTGGACGGCGCCGTCGTGGTCTCCGCCTACACCGCGACCAAGTGGGCCGCGCTGTGCTCGGCGATCGACAGGCCCGAGCTCGTGGCCGACCCGCGCTTCGCGGACAACGGGTCGAGGGTCGCGAACCGGTTGGCGCTGAAGGAAGTCCTGAGTTCCGCCCTCGGCCACCTCACCCGAGCCGGAGCCATCGCGCTGCTGGCCTCGCGGGGGATCGTGTGCGGCTCGGTGCGGTCGTTCGACGAGCTGGTGAAGGACGTCGATCTCTCCGCGTCGGGCCTGGTCGTCGAGCTGGACGAGCTCGGGATCGACGTCCCGGCCGCGCCCTTCCAGGTCGACGGGGCTGCCCGCGGCC
>NZ_JBEOVY010000398.1:0-6562 GCF_040295745.1 Saccharopolyspora sp. NPDC002686 | reverse complement strand
GTCGGAGGGGAGGATCGCTCCGGAGATGTTCACTCCGTCGTCGCTGAGCAGGAAGGTGATGGAGGCCGCGAGGTGTTCGGCGGCGGCGATCGGCGGGATCAGGGCCAGGAATTCGCGGAGGCGTCCGCCGCCGAACTCCGAGGTGGTGCCTGCGCTGGCGATTCCCGTGGCCACGCCGCCGGGTGCGACCGCGTTGACCCGGATTCCCCGCTGGCCGTACATGAACGCCGTGCTGCGCGTGATGCCGACGACGGCGTGCTTGGAGGCGGTGTAGGCGACTCCCGCGGCGGATCCGCGCAGCGCCGCTTCGGAGGCCACGTTGACGATCGAGCCCCGTTCGGCCGCCAGCATCACCGGGACGACCGCGCGGGTCAGCCGGAACAGGCCGTCGACGTTGATCGCGAAGACCCGCTCCCAGACGTCGTCGGTGACCTCGTGGATCGGTGAGAAGTCGTCGCTGATGCCCGCCACGTTGGCCAGCCCGTCGATGCGCGGTCCGGCGGCGTCGAGGATCCGCTGGACGTGGTCGGCGTCGGTCAGGTCCGCGACGACGGTGACGACCTCGGAGTCCGGCAGTTCCAAGGCCAGGGCCTCCAGCCGTTCCGCGGAGATGTCCACCGCGACGACCCGGCCGCCTTCCCGCGCGATCCGGGAGGCGGTGGCCCGGCCGATGCCGGAGGCGGCGCCGGTGACGACCACGGTCTTGCCGTCGAACCGCCCCGGCGTGATGCGCTCCCGCCAGACGGCGTCGTCGGTGGACGTCTCGGGCATCGTGCCGCCGTTGGCGCGCAGGACCAGGTCGTCGACCACGTCCTGCGACAACGCGCCCTGGCTCAGGTCGGCCAGCTGCTGCAGCGGCAGCTGCCGCACAGGTGCGAGCGCCTGCTCGTCCGTACCGGCCTGCGCCAACAGCTCGCGCAGCAGCACCGCGCCCTCCGGGTGCGCGAGCCACTCACCGACCGGGCTGTTCGCGGTCAGCGGCTTGGATTCCGGTGCCATGTCAGTCCCCTCGACGATGTTCGTCCACATAGGACGCGTGTCCGAGCGCGTTGAAGCAGGTCTCGACGATGCGCGGTCGCCACGAGGTCTTGTCGCCCCGGTAGTGGGCGGCCAGGCTCAGCACCGCCAGAGCGCCCAGCGCGCCCGTCACGCGGATCAGCCGTTCCGCATCGGACGGGGCGATCGCGAACAGTTCGGACAGCAGTTCGTCGTGGTGGTGCGCCTCCGGCGTGGTGACCGGCCGGAACAGCAGCGCCACCAGGCCCGGCCGGTCCAGCGCCGTGTCGGTGAGCAGCTCCAGCACCCGCCGGTCCCGCGCCCGCCCCAGCGGCAGCGACGCCACCTGGTCGAACACCTGCTTGCACCGCACCGCGGCGAAGTTCTGCGCCGCGGCGTGGAGCGCTTCCTTGCTCGGGTAGTGGTGCAGCAATCCGGCCTTGGACAGCCCGACGGCGTCCGCCAGCGCTTTCAGCGACGTCTGCTCGAAGCCGTGCTGGGCGAACAGCGCAGCCGCGCGGTCGAGGATCTCCTCGTCCACGTGCTGCCGCAGCGCTCGTGCCATGCCCCGACCCTACCCGACCGATTCGGTCGGTGAACCGATCGGATCGGTCGGCCAGTGTCCCCGCGCGGACTGCGGGACACTGGGGGCGGCACCAGATCCGGCGGTGAGGGGAGAGCACCGTGGAACTGGAGATGGTCGTCGAGATCCCGCGCGGATCCCGCAACAAGTACGAGATGGACCACCGGCTCGGGCGGATCCGGCTGGACCGCACCCTGTTCACCGCCACCCAGTACCCGGCCGACTACGGCTACTTCCCCGGCACCCTCGCCGAGGACGGCGACCCGCTCGACGCGCTCGTGCAGGTGGTCGCCCCGACGTTCCCCGGCTGCACCATCCGCGTCCGGCCGGTGGCGGTGTTCTGGATGCACGACGAGAAAGGCCCGGACGCCAAGGTCCTGTGCGTGCAGGCCGACGACCCGCGCGCCGACCACGTCCGGGACCTCACCGACGTCCCGCTGCACGACCGCGAGGAGATCGGCCACTTCTTCGCCACCTACAAGGACTTGGAGCCGCGCAAGAGCGGTGAGATCCGGGGCTGGCAGAGCCGCGCCGAGGCGGAAGCGGTCATCGAGGGCGCGTTCACCCGCGCCAACACCGCTCGCGATCCGGCGGCGGGCGCACCGGCACCGCGCATCTGCCGCAGGCAGTGGCAGCCCCAGCGCTGCCGTCGCGTGCGCCTGCCCCGCGCCGAACGCCCGAGGACCTAGAGTGCTTCGGCATGGAGCAGCGGATCAGCCTCATCACCCTCGGCGTCGATGACCTCCAGCGCGCACGCGCGTTCTACGCAGCGCTGGGCTGGCAGGGCCAGGAGATCGAGGAGACCGTCTTCTTCCAGACCGGCGGCAGCGCGTTCGTCTTGTGGAGCAGGGAGAAGCTCGCCGAGGACTGCGGTCTGCCGGACGCGACCCGCGACGGATTCAGCGGCATCACCCTCGCCCACAACACCAGGAGCGAGGACGAGGTCGACGACATCATGACCGCGGCCGCCGAAGCGGGCGCGACCATCACCAAGCCCGCCGCGAGGACCTTCTACGGCGGTTACTCGGGCGTCTTCGCCGACCCCGACGGCCACTTCTGGGAGATCGCCTACAACCCGGGATTCACCCTCGCCGAGGACGGATCCCTCGTGCTCCCCGACTTCGACAGGGCCTGACGCACCGCCTCCGGTGCTTCCGTCACCCGAACGGCAGCCAACCCCGGAGCGATCGCCGGCGTCCTACAGGTGGAAAGTGGGCAACCACCTCAGAACCCGGCGATCGCGACAGCGGGCCGGGACCTGGAGCACGGACGACGGGGACCCCCGCACGCGCACCCGAGCTGGCCCGTCGCCACCTGCCGCAGGCACGGAGGAGGCACCATGACCAGGCGTATCGCGATCGTCGGCGGTGGCGTCGCCGGGCTGCTGACCGCGCATCTGCTGCAGCGCAGCGGACATCGGGTGACGGTGCTCTCCGGGCAGCGGCCGGCCGATCTCCGCCGGGGCCGGATCTTGTCCACCCAGTGCGTGTTCGGCGCCAGGCTGCGCCCGGAGCGCGATGCGGGGCTGGCGCTGTGGGACGACGAGGCCCCGGCGATCACGAAGGGCCGCCTGTCGCTGTGGCTGGACCGCGACTGCGTCCTGGACTGGTTCGCCGATCTGGTCGGCGGCCCGGCGCAATCGGTCGACCACCGCCTGAAACTGGCCGCCTGGCTGGAAATGCTCGACGACGTGGCGTACCGGACCGTCGGCGAGGACGAGCTGGACCACCTCGCCGCCGACCACGACCTGGTGCTCGTGGCGACCGGTCGCGGAGGCGGGTTCTTCGCGCGGAACGCGGACCTGTCCCCGCACACCGAGCCGCAGCGCCAGATCGCGGCGGTCTACCTCCGCATCCCGGATTCCACCAGCGACACCACGGCGATCCGCTGGTCGATGGTCCCGGGCGTCGGTGAGCTGCTCGTGCTCCCCGCGCTGACCTTCACCGGCCCCTGCTACGCACTGCTCATCGAAGCGCTGCCGGACGGGCCGTGGGACGTCTGGCGGGACCGCCCGGGTCCCGACGAGCTCTGGCGGCGAATCCGCCTGCTGCTGCGCGATATTCCGCGCGAGCACGACGAACTGGCCGCTACGACGCTCACCGACGAACGCGCAACGCTGACGGGCGCCATCACCCCCACCGTTCGCCACCCCGTCGCGGTGCTGCCGTCGGGGCGCGCGGTGCTGGGTCTGGGCGACGCGGTCGTGGTCAACGACCCGCTGACGGCGCCGGGCGCGAACTCCGCGGTGACCGCCGCTGCCATGCACGCCGAAGCCATCGACGCGCACGCCGGCCCGTTCGGCGCCGACTGGATGCAGCGAACCCACGACGCGTGGTGGCACGCACCGGGCGGCGGCCGCGACACCACCACGGTCGCCAACGCGCTGCTGAACCCACCAGCGCACCTGCTCGACGTCCTGCAATCCGCGGCGACCGACCCGTCGCTGCAGCGGAAGTTCGCCCGCGTGCTGGAAACCACCGAGGACGCCGACTGGCTGCTCGGGCATTAGTCCTAAGTAGACGCGAGCACTCCACCGCGGATGTTCAGGTGCCGGGGCCCGCGCAGCACCGGGCTGGCCCGGTACGGCGGCGGGTCCTGCACCAGCTCGGGTTCGCCCAGCCTGCGGGCGAGTTCGGTCAGCGCGACCTGGGTTTCCAGGCGCGCCAGCGGCGCTCCGAAGCAGGCGTGCACGCCGAAGCCGAAACCGAGGTGCTGGTTGTCCGCACGGGTCGGGTCGAAGCGGTCCGGATCGGCGAAGCGCTTCGGATCCCGGTTGCCCGAGGCCAGCATCAACCACACCGGCGCGCCTTTCGGGATCACCGCGCCCGCGACCTCCAGGTCGATCAACGTGGTGCGCTGCGGCAGCATGTGCACCGGCGGCTCGTAGCGCAGCAGCTCCTCCACCAGCGCCGGCGCGATCGACGGATCGTCGCGCAGCCGCCGCAGCTCCTCCGGCTGGCGCAGCAGGGTGAGCATGCCGTTGGTGATCAGGTTGACGGTGGTCTCGTGCCCGGCGATCAGCAGCAGCACCGCGTTCGTGATCATCTCCACCAGCGACATCCGCCCTTCCGGGCCTTCGTCGGTGGCCCACGCGGAGAGCATGTCCTCGCCGGGGTGGCGGCGGTGGTGCTCGACCAGCTCGGCCAGGTACTGCCCGAGCTCGAAGCGGCTGTGCTGCGCTGCGCGCCGATCCTCCACCGGCAGCGCCGGGTTCAGCCCGGCGATCACGCCGTCGACCATCACGCGGAACCGCGGCTCGTCCTCCCTCGGCACGCCCAGCAGCTGGCAGATCACCGCCACCGGCAGCGGATAGGCGAAGTCGTCGACCACGTCGAACTGCTCACCGCCCACCAGCCCGTCGAGCAGATCGGTGACGATCGCGGTGAGCTCGCCGTGCATGTCGTGGATGCGGCGCGGGCTGTGCGGCGGGCCGAACGGCCGCATCGCCAGTCGCCGCAACCGGTCGTGCTCGGGCGGGTCGAGTCGGATGAAGCTGGGCGGCAGCGTCGCCTCGTCCGCCTCGGCGAGCAGGTTGCTCGCGCCCGGCGCGAGGTTGCGGGCGTCGGAGCTGATCCGCGGGTCCTGGAGCAGGTCGCGGATCTCCCAGTAGGTGGTGACCAGGTGGACGCCGCTCTCGTCGCGCAACACCGGCGTCCGGCGGAGTTCGGCGTAGATCGGGTACGGGTCGGGACGCGCGGCCGGGTCGGTGACCCGCTGCACCGGGCTGGTCGAAGTCATGCGACGGCTCCTGTCGATCAAGCGCGGGACGGGGTGAACACGACCCGCTTGTCGCTGGGCGAGTGGCCGGTCAGGGTGACGGTGGGCCCGTGGCTGGGCAGCGCCGGGTCCGGGAACCGCGCCGGCACCGGCCGCACCCCCCGGGTGCCGGGCAGTTCCGGCGGGAATGCGGCGGCGCGCTCGATCAGCCTGCGGTAGCCGCCCATCCACTTCCCGTGGTCGAAGCCGACCGCGGCGATCACCCGCCCCTGGTAGCCGTAGGCGGCGGCGAAGCTGTGGTCGGTGAGCGAACCCTGCGTCACCACGATCTCCTCCCCCATCGACGGCGCCCCGACTGATTTGATGTTCACCCCGAACTGCGACGACCAGAACGACGGCGTCCACAGGTGCGGCAGCCGCCGGGAGTCGGGGCTGATCATGTTGTGCGCGGCGATCTCGGCCTGCGCAACGGCGTTCCCCCAGTGCTCCAGCGAGAGGAACTGGTAGCCGAACAGCGGATGCGGGGTGCGCGCGACGTCGCCCGCCGCGAACACGTCGTCGGTGACGATGCCGTGCACGTCGAAGGCCCGGCACCCGGCATCGCAGGCAACACCGCGAGGCCCCGCGGCCAACCCCGAACCGTCCAGCCAGGCCGTGTTGCGCACCGCGCCGAGCGCCACGACGGCGATTTCGGCGTCCAGCACGGAACCGTCGGACAGGTGGGCGCGCTTGAGCCGCCCGGCCGGATCACCTTCCAGCGACGTCACCATGACGCCGCAGCGCAGGTCGACCCCGTGCTCGCGTTGCAACCGCGCGGCCACGTCACCGACGACACCGCCGAGGGCTCCCACCAACGGTGTTTCGCCCCGCTCCGCGACGGTGACGGCGAAACCCCTTTCCCGGCAGGCGGAAGCGATCTCCGACCCGGTGAACCCGGCGCCGATGATCAGCACCCGATTGGGTCTGCGCGCCAGCAGGCGCTCCAGGTGTCTCGTGTCGTCACTGGTGCGCAGCACGCACACCCCGTCCAGGGCGGCTTCGGATTCATTGGGCCACGGCCGCGAACGCACACCAGTGGCGATCAGCAGCTTGTCGTACGCGACTTCCGAACCGTCGGCCAGCTGCACCCGCCTGCGATCCCGGTCCAACCCGGCCGCGGCGACGCCGAGCCGCCACTCCAGGTCCGAGTAGTTCAGCGACGGGTCGAACATCGCGTTGATCAGGTCGTGCGCGGTGCCCGACCAGTGCTGGAACGACGCGAACGAC
>NZ_JBEOVY010000397.1:0-6603 GCF_040295745.1 Saccharopolyspora sp. NPDC002686 | reverse complement strand
GTGTCGGGCGCCGACACGCCGGGGTCCCGACACGCCCGGGGGGTGCAGTTTCAATTGAAACTGCGGAACCCAGGCACGGCGGATCACAGTTTCCATTGAAACTGTGGTCCACCTGGTGGGATCGGGTCCGCCTGGGGCGGAGGTGGTCAGCCCGGGCCGGGGCCGAGGGGGCCCTTGCCGCCGGGGCCGCGGCGGCGGAGGTAGCGCTCGAACTCCGCGGCGATGGCATCACCGCTGGTCTCGGTCAGCTTGACCTCGGCGTCCCCGCGCTCCTCCAGCGCTCGGACGTAGTTGCGGACGTCCTCGTCCTCCTCGGCCATCTCGCTGACCGTCTGCTCCCACTCCTCGGCCTGCTCCGGCAGGTTGCCCAGCGGGACCTCGACGTCGAGGGCGTCCTCCACCCGGTGCAGCAGCGCCAGCGTCGCCTTCGGCGACGGCGGCTGCGAGACGTAGTGCGGGACCGCCGCCCAGAACGAGATCGCCGGGATCCCGGCCTGCACGCAGGCGTCCTGGAAGATCCCGACGATGCCGGTCGGGCCCTCGTAGCGGGAGCGCTCCAGGCCGTACCGGGCCGCCGAGTCGGCGTCGTAGGCGGCGCCGGTGACCGGCACCGGGCGGGTGTGCGGGGCGTCGGCGAGCAGCGCACCCAGCGTCACCACGGTGCGAGCGCCGATCCGCTCGATCTGCTCGACCAGTTCGGCGCTGAAGGCGCGCCACCGCATGTTCGGTTCGATGCCGTGCACCAGCACCACGTCGTGCGCGCAGCCCGGCGGGCGGCAGACCGACAGCCGGGTGGTCGGCCAGGTCACCTGGCGGGTGATGCCGTCGACCAGCTTGACCGTGGGGCGGGTGACCTGGAAGTCGTAGTACGGGTCCGGGTCGAGCTCGCCCAGCGGTTCGGCGTCCCAGATGAGCTGCAGGTGCTCGATCGCGGAACTGGCGGCATCCCCGGCGTCGTTCCAACCCTCGAAACCGCAGATCACGATCGGATCGGTCAACTCGGGTGGTTCGGCGCGCGTGTGTTCATCGGTGTGTGCGTCGCGATCGGTCACTGACCCAGCCTACGACGCCGGGCCGACGCCAGCGCCGGACGTACCGGGCGCGCCTGGATCGCGATCCGAGGTCGGTTTGACGGCCGCAGCGGAGGGCCAGACCCTTGAGCTCGAGCGCCTGCGGAGCGGATGGCCGGAGTGGACCAGAACGAGCCGGGGATCTCCCCGCGATCGAGGTTGCGGCTGTCCATCGGACGGCGGCCGCGGGATCTTGCGCAGCTGGGTCTGGTCGGCGGTCTGCTGGCGCTGAGCGTGCTGCTCGTGCTGGTGCCGGCGAACCCGGTGGAGCTGGCGATCTACGACCAGCTGAGCCGGATCCCGGCGGTGTCGGATCTGCTGTGGGTGGTGCTGAGCTGGCTCGGCTCGTGGGCGGGCATCGCCGCGGTGACCGCGGTGGCGGCCTACTTCGGCTGGATCCGGGTGGCGTTGCTGTGCGCGGCGTCGGGCGCGGTGACCTGGGCGTTGGCGCTGCTCATGCACGAGGTGCTCGGGTTGCGCCAGCTGTCGCCGACCGGGCCGCCGGGCGGTCTGCCGTTCCCCGCCGAGGAAGTGGCGATCGTGACCGTGCTGGCCGTGATCGTCGCGCCTTACGTGGGTGGTTTCGCCCGCTACGCCGGGTGGGTGCTGGCGGTGCTCGTCGGCGTCGCCGTGGTGCACCTGGGCGGGCACCTGCCGCTGGCAGCGGTGGGCGGGGCGCTGCTGGGCTGGGGCGTCGGGACGCTGTTCCACGTGGTGTGGGGCGCGCCGGGGCGGCGGGTCTCCGACGCGATCGTCCGGGACGAGTTGGAGCAGGCCGGGCTGGCGCCGCTGTCGATCATCGCGCTGCGGCACCGGTTCCTGGAGCCGCGCGAGTTCGCCGTGCGGACCGAGGACGGGGCGACGCTGCGGGTCAAGGTGGTGCGGCGGATGAGCCGCCGCGCCGGTGCCTGGTACAAGATCAAGCGGCTGCTCGCGCTGCTGGACGTCCAGGACGAGCCGCGGCTGTCGACCCCGCACCACGAGGTCGAGCACGAGGCCTACGTGACGCTGCTGGCCGAGCGCGCGGGCGTGCGCACCCCGCCGGTCGTGCTGGCCTGCGACGTCGAGCACGCACCCGCGCTGCTGGTGGTGCGCCAGGTGACGGGCAGGCGGCTCTCGCACATGCGCGCGGAGGAGGTCGACGACGAGCTGCTGGCGGAGATCTGGGCGCAGCTCGCCGCGCTGGCCGAGGCCCGCATCGCCCACCACGACCTGCGGGCGAAGAACTTCCTGGTCGACGCGCAGAACCGGCCGTGGCTGCTCAGCTTCACCTTCAGCTTGGCCGGTGCCGGCCCGGCGCGCTGCGAACGGGACCTGGCCGAGGCGCTGGTGTCGATCGCGTCGGTGGTGGGCGCCGAGCGCGCCGTGCGCACCGCGATCGCCGCCCTGCCCGCCGAACAGCTGGAAGGCGCGCTGCGCAATCTGCTGCCGATGGCGCTGCCGCGGCGGATCCGAGCGCAGGCCCCGCACGGGCGGTTCCTGATGGCCGAGGTCCGGGAGGCGCTGGCCGACGGGCTCGGGCGGCCGATCCCGGGGTTCCGGTCGCCCGTCCGGCCGGTCACCGTGGTCGGGCTGCTGCTCATCGGCGCTGCGGTGTACCTGCTGCTGCCGGAGCTGTCGAGCATGAACGACGTGCTCGGGGCCGCGCGCCACGCCAACTGGGGATGGCTGGCGGTGGCGGTGCTGACCGGTTTCCTGGCGATCCTGTTGTCCTCGATCTCGGTGCAGGGCTCCAGCTCGGTCCCGCTGCCGTTCTGGCGCACCCTCGCGGTGCAGGTCGCCGCCGCCTTCACCGGCCGCACGACGCCCGGCGGCGCGGGGTTCTTCGGGATCAACGTCGTCTACATGGAGCGGCTGGGCCTGCGGCGACCGCTCGCGGTCGGGGTGACGCTGCTGAACCAGGCGGGCACCGGGGCGGTGGCGTTCGTGGTGGCCGTGGTCGGCGTGTTCACCGTCGGCCTGGCCGGGACGTTCACCCACCTGTCCATCCCGACCGGCTGGCCGGTGCTGGTGGGCGCGATCGCGGTGGTGGGGGTCGCCGTCGTCGTGATCGCGTCGCCGTTCGGGCGGCGGCGGATCGCGGCGCCGGCGCTGGAGGTCGGCCGGGAGCTGCTGGAGACCCTGCGCGATCCGATCCGCGCGCTCCAGCTGTTCGGCGGCGCGCTGGGCTACCTCGTGGTGTCGGGCCTGGGCCTGGCGGCGTCGCTGGCCGCGCTGCACCCGGAGTTCTCCTGGGTGGGGGTGACGGTCGTGTTCATCATCGGCAACACCCTCGGCCACCTGGTGCCCTCGCCCGGCGGACTCGGCGCGGTGGAAGCGGTCCTGTTCGCCGGCCTCGGCGCGATGGGCGTCCCGGCGACGGCGGCGGTGACGGCGGTCCTGCTCTCCCGCCTCCTGACCTACTGGCTCCCGGTCCTGCCCGGAATCGCCATGTTCCGCTACCTCCAGCGCAAGGCCATCATCTGATCGGGTGGCCTTGATCGGTCGAGGCGCACTTCACCTCGCGAAACCAGCGACGAGGGATTGGACACTTTCGCTGGGGCGGGAGGGGTTCGCGGTGCTGTACTGGACGCCGACCTCGGTCCGAACCACCTCTGGAGGAGATCTCCGCGTGACCCGCGACGCCGGTCCGAACTCGCCCGCCGCCGTCCTGTTCGACATGGACGGGACGCTCGTCGACTCCGAGAAGCTGTGGACGATCGCGCTGGACGACTACGCCGCGCATCGCGGGGGTGAGCTCACCGACGCCACCCGGGAAGCCATGGTCGGCTCGAACATGACCCGCAGCATGAAGATGCTGCTCACCGACGTCGGCGTCCCGGCCACCGAGGACGAGATCGCCGCGGCCGCCGGCTGGGTGGCCGACCGGATGGCGGAGCTGTTCAAGCAGGGCCTGCCGTGGCGGCCGGGCGCGCAGGAAGCCCTGCGCGAGGCCCGCGGGCTCGGCGTGCCGGTCGCGCTGGTGACCTCCACGATCCGCTCGCTGACCGAGATGGCGCTGGAGACCCTGGGCCGCGACACCTTCGACCTCACCGTCTGCGGCGACGAGGTCGACGGGCACAACAAGCCCGAGCCCGAGCCGTACCTGAAGGCCGCTCGGCTGCTGGGCGTGGACGCGGCGGACTGCGTCGCCGTCGAGGACTCGCCGACCGGTGTGGCCAGCGCGGAAGCCGCCGGGTGCCTGGTGATCGCCATCCCGTGCGAGGTGCCGCTGCAGCCCGGCCCGCACCGGGTGCTGCACGAGTCCCTTCTGGACGTCGACTTCGGTGCTCTCGGCGAGCTGTTCGCACGAGCTGCGTGATGATCGACGTCCCGATCGTGCTGGCCGGATTCGGCCCGGTCGGCCGGGAGTACGCCGAACTCGTCCACCGCAACCGCGCGCAGTGGCGCGACCAGCACGGGGTCGACCTGCGGGTCGTCGCCGTCCGCGGCCGCAGCACCCAGACCGAGGTCGACGGTGCCGTGCCGCCGCGCGAGCAGTGGACCGACGCGGAGCCGCTCGCGGAACTCCTCGCCCGCACCGGAGCCCGAGTGCTGGCGCAGGCCGTTCCTTCCGACGGCGGCGATCAGCCGGGACTGGACGCATTGCAGGCGCTCGACCAGGGCGCGCACGTCGTCACCGCCACCAAGTCGCACCTGCTCACGCACTGGAGCCGGCTCGACGAGGCGGCCCGCCGTGCTGGGCGCTCGGTCCGGATCTCCGGGGCCACCGGGGCTGCGATGCCCGCTGGTGACGTGGCGCGATCGGTGCTGCGCGGGTTCGACGTGGACGCCGTGCACGGTTGCCTCAACGGCACCGCGACGTTCGTCCTCGACCAGCTCGCGGAAGGGCGGACGCTGGATTCCGCCGTCGCCGAAGCGCAGCGCCGCGGCATCGCCGAAGCCGATCCGACGGCGGACCTCTCCGGCGCCGACGCCGCGACCAAGATGCGCCTGATCACCGGCCTGCTGTGGGGCTGGGACGTGGCGGACGTGCGGGTCGAGGCGGAACCGGTCGAGGAGCGGCGCGCCGTCGAACCCGGGCACCGGCTCCGGCAGGTCGCCAGCGCCCATCGCGACGAGCCGGGCCTGGTCCGGGTGGCCGTGCGAGCCGAGCCCGTCGGCAGTCCGCTCGGCGCGCTGGTCGGTCCGGAGAAGGCGGTGCGCTACGACTGCGGCGACGCCGGATCGGTCACCGTCTCCGGCGGGCGCTCCAGCCCGCGGGGCGCCGCCCGAGCGATGATCAAGGACACCATCGGCGCAGCGCTGGAAGCCACCGCGGGCCTGCGATGACCGCGTCGTACCAGAGTGTGGAAACCAGCGGGTCCGCCGTTCGGACCGCTCACCTGAGATGCAAGGATCGTGAACCGTGAAGACCTTCGACGAGTTGTTCGCCGAACTGCAAGAACGCGCCAGCACCCGCCCCGAGGGCTCGTCGACGGTTGCCGCCCTCGACGCCGGGGTGCACGCGCAGGGCAAGAAGGTGCTCGAAGAGGCCGGTGAGGTGTGGCTGGCCGCCGAGCACGAGTCCGACGAGCAGCTGGCCGAGGAGATCTCCCAGCTGCTGTACCGCCTCCAGGTCATCATGCTGGGGCGCGGCCTGTCCCTCGAGGACGTCTACCGCTACCTGTGAACCCACAGGTCCCCGAGAACGCAAGAAAGAAGGAGACTGCTCCCATGCTGCGCGTTGCAGTGCCCAACAAGGGCACGCTGGCCGGTCCCGCATCCGAGATGCTCGCGGAAGCCGGGTACCGGCAGCGCCATGAGCAGCGGGACCTGACGGTGCTCGACGCCGCCAACGACGTCGAGTTCTTCTTCCTGCGCCCCAAGGACATCGCGATCTACGTCGGCTCCGGCGAACTGGACCTGGGGCTGACCGGTCGCGACCTGGCGCTGGACTCCGGTGCGGCCGTCGAGGAGCGGCTGGCGCTGGGCTTCGGCGGCTCGACCTTCCGCTACGCCGCCCCGGCCGGTCCGCGCGAGTGGACCGCGAAGGACCTGCAGGACAAGCGGATCGCCACCTCCTACCCGAAGCTGGTCACCGACGACCTGGCCCGGCACGGGGTGACCGCCGAGGTCATCCGGCTCGACGGCGCGGTGGAGATCTCCATCCAGCTCGGCGTCGCCGACGCCATCGCCGACGTGGTCGGCTCCGGTCGCACCCTGCGCCAGCACGGGCTGGTGGCCTTCGGCGACCCGATCTGCAAGTCCGAGGCCGTGGTGATCGAGCGCAGCGGTTCGGACGGCGACCCGGTCAAGGAGCAGCTGATCGCGCGGCTGCAGGGCGTGGTGTTCGCCCAGCAGTACGTGATGCTGGACTACAACTGCCCGCGCGACCTGCTCGACGAGGTCACCAAGATGACGCCGGGCCTGGGTTCGCCCACGATGGCGCCGCTGGCCGACGAGAACTGGGTGGCGGTGCGCGCCATGGTCCCCCGCAAGGAGGCCCCGGCCATCATGGACCGCCTGGTCTCCGTCGGTGCCAAGGCGATCCTGTCCTCGGACATCCGAGCCTGCCGCCTCTGACACCGGACGTGCGGGTGCGGGCTGGAGC
>NZ_JBEOVY010000396.1:0-6607 GCF_040295745.1 Saccharopolyspora sp. NPDC002686 | reverse complement strand
GCGAAATCGACGCCCCCTCGCTGCCGCCCGGGAGAGGTGGGCGCATCGACCTCTACCAAACGCTTGCTTGTTTCGTTAGACTCGTCCGCACTGATGTCGAGCTGGATCAGCTTGCGCTGCCGGGATTCCGCGCGGATCGGCCGGTGCGGCGGAGAGGACGGTCATGGCCGAGGCGTACATCATCGACGCGGTGCGAACCCCGGTGGGCAAGCGCGGCGGAGGGCTCAGCGGCATTCACCCCGCGGACCTGTCCGCGCACGTGCTGCAGAACCTGGTATCGCGCACCGGGATCGACCCGGCCGCGGTGGACGACGTCGTGTGGGGCTGCGTCGACGCGGTCGGCGGGCAGGCGGGCAACATCGGGCGAACCGGTTGGCTGGCGGCGGGATTCCCCGAGCACGTGCCCGGGGTGACCATCGACCGGCAGTGCGGTTCTTCGCAGCAGGCGGTGCACTTCGCCTCTCAAGCGGTGCTCAGCGGCACCTCGGAGATGGTGATCGCCGGTGGCGTGCAGAACATGAGCGCGATCCCGATCGGCAGCGCGCTGCGGGGTGCCGCCGAGCTCGGGTTCCCGGTGGCCTACGGGCCGAAGTCGGGATCGACCGGCTGGTACGAGCGTTACGGGGACGAGGAGGTCACGCAGTTCCGCGGT
Source organism: Saccharopolyspora sp. NPDC002686 (assembly GCF_040295745.1). Classification (NCBI taxonomy): domain Bacteria; kingdom Bacillati; phylum Actinomycetota; class Actinomycetes; order Pseudonocardiales; family Pseudonocardiaceae; genus Saccharopolyspora; species Saccharopolyspora sp. NPDC002686. Next base: position 5,955 of record NZ_JBEOVY010000396.1, on the reverse strand, counting down.
GCGGAGCTGATGGCCGAGAAGTGGGACATCTCCCGCGACGACATGGAGGAGTTCGCGCTGACCAGCCACCGCCGCGCGGCGGCGGCGATCGACGCGGGCCACTTCGCCGGTGAGCTGGCGCCGATCGCCGGCGTCGAGCACGACGAGGGCCCGCGGCGCGACACCAGCAAGGAGAAGCTCGAAGGCCTCAAGCTGCTGCGCGAAGGCGGCCGGCTCACCGCCGGCGTGGCCAGCCAGATCTCCGACGGTTCTTCAGCGCTGCTGATCGCCTCGGAGAAGGCGGTCGCCGAGCACGGGTTGCGCCCGCGAGCTCGCGTGCACCACATGAGCGTGCGCGGCGACGACCCCGTTTTCATGCTCTCAGCACCGATCCCGGCGACCAAGCACGCGCTGGCCAAGACGGGCCTGAGCGCATCCGACATCGACGTGGTCGAGATCAACGAGGCGTTCGCGAGCGTCGTCCTGGCCTGGCTCAAGGAGATCGACATCGACCCGGCCCGCGTCAACCCCAACGGCGGTGCGATCGCGTTGGGTCACCCGCTGGGCGCGACGGGCACGAAGCTGATGACGACCCTGCTGTCCGAACTGGAGCGCACCGGCGGCCGCTACGGCCTCCAGACCATGTGCGAAGGCGGTGGCACGGCCAACGTCACCATCATCGAACGCCTTTGACTTGAGGGTTTCCATCCTCATTTTGCGTGGCGGTGCGGGTGGCGGAACCTCAGACGCCGCCTGGCTGCGGGATCCCGTTTTTATGTATGTCCAATACGCGGCAAACGGGACTGGCCTCGCCAAGAGCCCAGGTCGGGCGGGGACAGTCTGAGAACCCGCGGCGGTGCCGGTTGCGAGGGTGGGCCCGAAAGCGCCTGGCGGCGCTTGGCGACAGCTTCGCGGACGCCGAACCTCGGATCCGCGGTCGCGGTTGTCGAGCAGGATGAAAAACGCTCCATGTACCGACCGACCGAGCGAGGGAGTGGCGTGGCGATCAACAGGGAGTTCGTGGGGTTCGAGTTCAGCGCGGGCGAGGCGTACGAGGTGACGCGCGGGAAGATCCGGGAGTTCGCCGAGGCGATCGGGGATCCCAATCCCGCGTACCGGAGCGTCGATGCTGCACGGGAGTTGGGGCATCCGGACGTGATCGCGCCGCCGACGTTCGGGATCGTGGCTGCCGGCGCTGCTGCGGAGAGCAACCCGATCCGGCGGCCCGAGTTCGGGCTGAACATGCGGTTGGTGGTGCACGGGGAGCAGAAGTTCCGCTACGAGCGGCCGATCCGGGCCGGTGACGTGCTGACCGCGTCCGGGCGGATCGCCGAGATCCGCGACGCCGGGCAGAACGAACTGGTGCGGGTGGAGACCGAGATCCGCGATGCGGGCGGGGACTTGGTGTGCACCGCGACGAACGTGATCGTGTCGCGGGGGACCGCGGCCGGAGCGGGGGAGTGATGGCGGCCAACCTGCGCTACGACGACGTGGCGGTCGGAACCGAGATCGGCCCAGAGCGGTACCCGATCCAGCGGTTGACGCTGGTGAAGTACTGCGGTGCTTCCGGGGACTTCAACGTGATCCACTGGAACGAGCGGATCGCCAGGGCAGCGGGTCTGCCGAACGTGATCTCGCACGGCATGCTCACCATGGCCGAAGCGGCGTGCCTGGTCACGGACTGGGTGGGCGACCCGGGCGCGGTGCTGGAGTACGGCGTCCGCTTCGCCAAACCCGTGGTGGTGCCCGACGACGACACCGGCGTCGAGGTGCTGGTCACCGGCCGAGTGGCCGAGAAGCTGCCGGACAACCAGGTCGCGGTGGACCTCACGGCCACCTGCGAGGACGTGGAAGTCCTCGCCAAGGCCCGAGCGGTCGTCCGCCTCACCTGACACCCATCGTTCAGCCTGGTCAGGGCTCGTGCGCACTTTGGGGTGCTATAGCGCCCCGAACTACGCACGAGCCCTGACCAGCTATCGCCTTTCGACCGGCTAGTCCAGGAGTCGTCGGGTGGCCAGCTCCAGGACTTCGGCGCGGGGGCGGGTGCCGTGGTCGGCGGCGATGATGCCCTTCGCGACCGCCAGCGAGATGTGCGAACTCCTCGCCGGTGCGGCCAGCTGCGCGTTGCGTTGACCAGTCGCGCAGTATCCGCCTAGCTCGAACCCGTCGTTTGGCCTGGTCAGGGCCGTGAGTCTTTTGAGTTGCTATAGCCGCCCAAAGGACTCACGGGGTCTGACCAGGCGAAACGATGGGTCAATCCGGGGTTCCGCGGAGGGGGAGGCTCGCGCGGTGGCTCTGCGGGGTGCCGAAGAGGTGCTTCGCTGCGTGGGCCCGCTTCAGGTGGAGGTGGGCTTCGTGCTCCCAGGTGATGCCGATGCCGCCGTGCAGCTGGACACCTTCTGCGGCGATCAGCGAATAGGCCTCGCAGCAGGCGGATTTGGCCATCGAAGCTAGCTCACCGGCTTGATCGTCCTGAGTGGACACGGCCCAGCTCGCCGCGTAGGACAGGGAGCGGGCTGACTCGATCGCCGCGTAGCAGTCGGCGAGCCGGTGCTTGATGGCCTGGAACGAGCCGATGGGGCGGCCGAACTGCTTGCGCAGCTTGGTGTACTCCACCGTCTCGTGCAGCCAGCGCTGTGCTGCGCCGATCGACTCGGCGGCCACTGCGGCTGCCGCTACGTCGGTGATGCGCTGCAGGGGCGCCGACCCGGTGAGCTGGGCGGACGTCCCGCTGAGGTGGACTTCGCCGATGCTGCGGGTGAGGTCCAGCGGCGTTGATGCGGTCGCGGTGGTCGACGGCGAGACTTCGAACAGCGACGCCTCGCCGTCGGTCATCGCGACGACGAGCAGGACGTCTGCTCGCGCCGCGTCGAGCACCAGCGTCTTGTGCCCGTCGATCCGCCAGCCCTCCGCGCCGAGCTCCGCCCTGGTCGCGAAAGTGCTGACGGACCAAGGGGAATCCGCTTCCGCCCAGGCGAGCGAGACCACCTGCTCGCCCGACGCGATGCCCGGGAGCAGCCGTTCGCAGGCTTCGGTGTTCCCCGCGGCCAGCAGCGCTTGGGCGCTGAGCACGCTGCTGCCGAGGAACGGGTTGTTCACCAGCCGGCGGCCCAGTTCCTCGACGACGATCAAGGTTTCCAGCAGCGTGGCGCCGACGCCGTCGTGCTCCTCGGGGATGGCCAGGGCGTGCGCGCCGATCTCCCCGAGCTGCTTCCACAGCGCCGGGTCGAAACCGGCGTCCGGTGCTCCCGGGTCGGGGATCGGTGGACCGCCGTGGCGGTCGAGCAGCTTGCGCACGGTGCTGCGGAGCTCTTCCTGCTCCTCGGTGAACGCGAAGCGCACAGTTCCTCCCTCCAGGGGTCAGGCGCCGATGGGGGTTCGGTCGGTGGCGAGGGCGGTCGCGATGCGGCGGCGGTGCCACGTCGGGGTGCCCCAGGCCGTGCGCAGGGCCGTTGCCTTGGTGAGCCACAGGTGGAGGTCGTGCTCGGCGGTGTAGCCGATCGCGCCGTGGACCTGGAGCGCGGTGCGCGCGGCGAAGCGAGCCGCCTCGCCTGCGGCGAGCTTCGCCGCGGAGGCGTCGCGGGAACCGCGCGGCCCGTCGATCGAGAGGCAGGCGCCGCGGATCAGCGGGCGGACGAACTCCAGCTTGAGCAGCACGTTCGCCAGGTGGTGCTTGACGGCCTGGAACTCGCCGACCGGCCGGCCGAACTGGTGCCGCTGCTTGACGTACTCGGTGGCGATGTCGAGCAGCCGGTGCCCGACCCCGAGCAGGTAAGCGGCGCATCCCAGCACGCCGTGGTCGAAAGCCGCGGAAGCGTCGGCCGCTTCGACGGGCTCGGTGGTGGCGTGCTCGACGGTGAACAGCCGCCGCGCCGGGTCGAAGGATTCGGCGCGCTCCAGCACGAGCCCACCCAGCCGGACCACGCTGTCGCCGTCGCAGCGGAACACCGCACCGGCCTGGTCGGCGTCGAGCGCGAGGGGCAGGTGACCTGCGATGATCGCCGTTCCAACGCTCTGACCACCGGCGAGCTCCGCCAGCCACGGCGAATCCCGCAGCAGGCGCGGCAGGAACGCGAGGGACTCGACGACCGGCCCGGGCAGCGCCGCGTACCCGAGCTGTTCCAGGCACAGCGCCAGCTCGATCGGGCCGAGCTCGAGCCCGCGGTGCTCCTGCGGCACGGTGAGCCCGGTGACGCCGACGTCGGCGAGCTCGCGCCACACCTCCCACCACGTCGCGGTCTCGCCACCCGACCAGGCGCGGGCGATCTTCGGCGTGTCCGCGTCGGCGAGCAGGTTCCGCAGCGTGTCGGCCATGTCCTGCTGTTCGCGGTGCGGTGCGAACTTCATCGCGACCCCCTCGGCAGCCCGAGCAGGCGCTCGGCCGCCACGTTGCGCTGGATCTCGTTGGTCCCCGCGTAGATCGGTCCGGCCAGCGAGAACAGGTATCCCTCGACCCACGAGGACAGCTCGGCCTCCGGGCCCAGCAGGTCCCACGCGGTCTCGTGCATCTCGATGTCCAGTTCGGACCAGAACAGCTTGTTGAGGCTGGCCTCGGCGCCGAGCGATCCGCCGCCGGTCACCTTGGTGACGGTCTCGAAGGTGGCCAGCCGGTAGGCCTGCGCGGCGATCCACGCGTCCACCACCCGGTCGTCGTCCAGCGCGTCCGGCAGCTCGGCGAGCTTCTGCGCGGTGGCGAGGAACCGGCCGGGGCTGCGCAGCGTCAGCCCGCGCTCGTTGCTCGCGGTGCTCATCGCCACCCGCCAGCCCTCGCCGACGCCGCCCAGCACGTCCTCGTCGGGCACGAACACCTCGTCCAGGAACAGCTCGGCGAAAGCGGGTTTGCCGTCGATGCGCCCGATCGGCCGCACGGTGACCCCGTCGGCGTCCAGCGGGAACAGGAAGTACGTCAGCCCGCGGTGCCGCTGCGCCTCGGGATCGCTGCGGAACAGCCCGAAGGCCCGGTCGGCGAAGGCCGCGCGGGAGCTCCACGTCTTCTGCCCGGACAGCAGCCAGCCGCCGTCGACGCGGCGAGCGGTGGAGCGGATCGAGGCGAGGTCGCTGCCCGCTTCCGGCTCCGACCAGGCCTGCGCCCAGATGTCGGTCCCGGCGGCCATGCGGGGCAGGTACCGCTGCTGCTGGTCCGGAGTGCCGTGCTCGAAAAGCGTTGGCGCCAGGAGGAAGATGCCGTTCTGGCTGACCCGTCCGGGCGCGCCCGCGGCGTAGTACTCCTCCTCGAACAGCACCCACTGCAGCAGCGAGGCGCCCCGCCCGCCGAACTCCTCCGGCCACGACACCACCGACAGCCGGGCCTCGTGCAGCTCCTGCTCCCAGCGCCGGTGCGCGGCGAAGCCCTCCTCCGTCTCCAGCGACGGCAGCGGCTCGCGCGGGACGTGCTCGCGGAGCCATTCGCGCACTTCGTCGCGGAACTCCACGTCCGCGGCGGAAAGATCGAGGTCCACTGTGCTCACTCCTGCTTCTGCTGGGCCTGCTTCATGCTCCGCGCGTTCATGCCGCTCAGCGAGTCCTCGCCGACCTCGGCGTTGTGCGCGTGCGCGAAGTGGTGCAGTCCGAAGGCCGAATCCATCCCGCTCTGCAGCCCCATCAGGTCCTCGGCCTGGTTGATCGCCTTCTTGGTCAGCGCGAGGCCGAAACCGGGCATCTCGGCGATGTTCTCGGCCAGCTCCGCGGTGGCGCTCTCCAGCTCCTCGCGCGGGACGACCTGGTTGACCATGCCGACCTCGTAGGCCCGCTGCGCGCTCATCCGCTTGCCGGTGAACAGGAACTCCTTGGCCACCCGCGGACCCAGCACCCACGGGTGCGCGAAGTACTCGACGCCGGGAATCCCCATGCGCACCACCGGGTCGGCGAAGAACGAGTCCTCGCTGGCCACGATCAGGTCGCACACCCAGGCCAGCATCAGCCCGCCGGCTACGCACGCGCCCTGCACCGAGGCTATCACCGGCTTGGGCATCTCCC
>NZ_JBEOVY010000395.1:0-6614 GCF_040295745.1 Saccharopolyspora sp. NPDC002686 | reverse complement strand
AATGGAATTTGGATGTCCAATTTCCATTGAATTTGCGGAAGTTCTCCACAGGACCCGGAACCTGTCCACATCCTTCGGCGTGTCGGGCGCCGGACACGCCGGGGGATCGCAGTTTCAATTGAAACTGTGGTGCAGGTCCGTTCCGCCACGGGTGGTTCGCCGGGGCGACGGGGGTGTGTGGGAAGGTTCGGGCGTGCGGATCGCGAGCTGGAACGTCAACTCCGTCGGGGCCCGGTTGCCGAAGCTGATCGACTGGCTGGGCACCGCCGAGCCGGACGTGCTGTGCCTGCAAGAGCTCAAGTGCGCCGAGGACGCGTTCCCCTACGACGAGGTCGGCGAGCTGGGCTACGAGGTCGCCGCGCACGGCACCGGGCGCTGGAACGGGGTCGCGGTGCTGTCCAAGGTCGGCATCGACGACGTGCGCCGCGGACTGCTCGACGAACCCGGCTTCATGGCCGACGGCGCGATGTTCGAGTCCCAGGAACCGCGGGCGATCGGCGCCACCTGCGGCGGCGTGCGCGTGTGGTCGGTGTACGTGCCCAACGGCCGCGAGGTCGGCCACCCGCACTACGACTACAAGCTCCGCTGGCTCGACGCGCTGCGCGCCACGGCCGCCGAGGAGCTGGGCGAGCTCCCGTGGACCGTGCTCGGCGACTTCAACATCGCGCCGACCGACGCCGACGTCTGGGACATCGCCGAGTTCGAGGGCTGCACGCACATCACCGAGGAGGAGCGCAAGGCGCTCACCGCGCTCGGCGAGGTCGGCCTGACCGAGGTCTACCCGCGCGCCCTGAAGTACGACGTGCCCTTCACCTACTGGGACTACCGGGCGCTGCGCTTCCCCAAGAACCAGGGCATGCGCATCGACCTGGTCTACGGCAACGAGCAGTTCACCGGAGCGGTCACCGACGCCTACGTCGACCGCGAAGCCCGCAAGGGCAAGGGAACCTCCGACCACACCCCGGTGGTCGTCGACCTCACCCTCCCCTGACGGGGCGTACGGTCTCAGAGCCCGTCTTCGACGGCTAGCTCTTGATCTTCGTCTTTGATTCGCCGCCAGGCGAATGGCCCACCCTCGCAACCGGCACCGCCGCGGGTTCTCAGAGGTCGCCTGGCGAGGACAGCCCTTTTGCCGTGTATTGGCATACATAAAAAAGGGATCCCGCAGCCAGGCGTCGTCTGAGGTTCCGCCACCCGCACCGCCACGCAAGGTGGGTCTGGAACACCGCATTCACCTGCGTTCGGGCTCGAACTCGTCGAAGATCAGCCAGGTGTGGCAGGTGCGGACTCCTGGTAGCGACTGGATGTGGTCGAAGACCAGGTTCCGCAGGGTCACGTTGTCCTCGGTGCGCACGCGCACCACGATGTCGAACTCCCCCGCCACCAGCGCCACGTGCTCGACGGAGTCGATCTCGGCGAGGCGGCGGGACACCTCGCGCCAGGTGTCCTGCTCGATGGACAGGCCGATGAGCGCCGCCGTGCCGAGTCCTGCCTTGGTCGGTTCGACGTGGGCGTGGAAGCCGGTGATCACCCCGCTGCCGATCAGGCGGTCCACCCGGCTGTGCGCGTTGGTGCGGGAGATGTTGACCTGCTCGGCCAGGGTGCGGATGGACATCCGGCCGTCGCGGACCAGCTCGTCCACGATGCGCGCGTCGATGTCGTCCAGCGCCGGTGCCGTTCGTCCGGCCCGCCCGCCCCGGACAGCGTTTTCACCGGACGCTTGGTCCACCATGACGTACTCCTGTAGCCGTTCGTTGCGAGTTCTCGCCGATGACTTGTATCACATGGCCCGGCTGGCCGACTATCTCAAGCCAGTCGTCCAATGGAGGTGTCGGCCGTGGAATGGCTTCCGTCGAGCAGTCCGGTGGGGATGCTGGACCAGCCCGATCCGAACTACCCGGTGCCGGAGCCGTCCCGGCTGCTGGCCGCGTACCGGGCGATGGTCGTGGGCCGCAGGTTCGACGCCCAGGCCACCACGCTCACCAAGCAGGGCCGTCTCGCGGTGTACCCGTCCTCGCGCGGCCAGGAGGCCTGCCAGGTCGGCGCTGCGCTGAGCATCGGCGCGCAGGACTGGCTGTTCCCGACCTACCGGGACTCGGTGTCGCTGGTGACCCGCGGCCTCGACCCGGTCGAGGTGCTCACGCTGCTGCGCGGTGACTGGCACTGCGGCTACGACGTGCCGAGCACCCGCACCGCGCCGCAGTGCACCCCGCTGGCCACCCAGACCCTGCACGCGGTCGGCTTGGCGCACGGGGAGGCCCGCAAGGGCCGCGACACCGTTGCGCTGGCGCTGATCGGCGACGGCGCGACCAGCGAGGGCGACTTCCACGAGGCGCTCAACTTCGCCGCCGTGTTCAAAGCCCCGGTGGTGTTCCTGGTGCAGAACAACGGCTATGCGATCAGCGTGCCGCTGGCCAAGCAGTCGGTCGCGCCTTCCTTGGCGCACAAGGGGATCGGCTACGGCGTGCGCAGCGAGCAGGTGGACGGCAACGACGCGGCGGCCGTGCTGTCAGTGCTGGACACCGCCGTGGCGCACGCCCGCTCCGGCGGCGGGCCGTTCCTGGTCGAGGCGCACACCTACCGCATGGAGGCGCACACCAACGCCGATGACGCCGGGCGCTACCGCGACGCGGCCGAGGTCGAGCAGTGGCAGCAGCGGGACCCGATCGACCGGCTCGAGCGCCACCTGCGCGAGGGCGGGCACCTCGACGACGCAGCCGTCGAGCGGATCGCCGCGGAGGCCGAGGAGTTCGCCGCCCAGGTCCGCAGCCGGATGCAGGTCGAGCCGACCGCGGATCCGGAGGACCTCTTCCGCCACGTCTACGCCGAACCGACCCCGCAGCTGCAGGAGCAGCTCGCCCAGCTCCGAGCCGAACAGGAGGCGCAGTGATGGCACCGACCAGCATGGCGCAGGCGCTGAACGCGGCGCTGCGCGACGCCATCGCCGAGGACGACGACGTGGTGGTCTTCGGCGAGGACGTCGGCAAGCTCGGCGGGGTCTTCCGGATCACCGACGGCGTGCAGGACGCCTTCGGCGAGGACCGCTGCTTCGACACCCCGCTGGCCGAGTCCGGCATCGTCGGGTTCGCGGTGGGCATGGCCATGGCCGGGTTCCGCCCGGTGGTGGAGATGCAGTTCGACGCCTTCGCCTTCCCGGCGTTCGAGCAGGTCGTCTCGCACGTGGCGAAGATGCGGAACCGGACGCGCGGGGCGGTTTCGCTGCCGATCGTGATCCGGGTTCCGTTCGCGGGCGGCATCGGCGGCGTGGAGCACCACTGCGACTCCAGCGAGGCCTACTACGCGCACACCCCCGGCCTGAAGGTGGTCGCCCCGGCGACCCCGGCGGACGCGTACTCGCTGCTGCGCGAGGCGATCGCCGATCCGGATCCGGTGGTGTTCCTGGAGCCGAAGAAGCTCTACTGGTCAAAGGATGACGTCGAGCTGCCGGTCGAGACCGAGCCGCTCGGGCGTGCCGTGATCCGCCGACCGGGCCGGGACGCCACGCTGATCGCCTACGGCCCCGGCGTCCCGCTGGCGATGGAGTCCGCGGAAGCCGCCGCCGAGGAGGGCTGGGACGTCCAGGTGGTCGACGTGCGCAGCCTGGTGCCGTTCGACGACGAAACGGTCGCCGCCGCGGTGCGCGAGACCGGGCGCTGCGTGGTCGTGCAGGAAGCGCAGGGATTCGCCGGCGTGGCCGCGGAGATCGCGGCCCGGGTGCAGGAGCGCTGCTTCCACTCGTTGGCCGCGCCGGTGCTGCGCGTATCCGGTTTCGACATCCCGTACCCGCCGCCGAAGCTCGAGCACAGCCACCTGCCGAACGTCGACCGGGTGCTGGACGCGCTCGCGCGGCTGCAGTGGGACGACCAGCCCGACGCGAAGTGGCTCGAACTGCAGGAGGGAGCGGCGTGAACAGCGCAGTGCCGACCCCGCCCAACGGCGGAACCGCGTTCACCCTGCCCGACTTGGGTGAGGGGTTGACCGAGGCGGAGATCGTCCGCTGGCACGTCGCGGTCGGCGACCGGGTGGAAGCCGACCAGGTGGTGGCCGAGGTGGAGACCGCCAAGGCGGTCGTGGACGTGCCCTGCCCGCACGCCGGTGTCGTCGAGGCGCTGCACGGCGAGCCCGGTGACGTGATCGCGGTGGGTTCGCCGCTGACCACGATCGCCGGCGCGGACGCCCCGCACGAGCAGCACCGGACCGAGGAGCGGGCCGGATCGGGCAACGTGCTCGTCGGCTACGGGACCGGCGGTGCGAAGCGGCGGCGCCGGAACCGGATCCGGCCGGTGCACGTGGTGCCGCAGGCCAACGGTGCAGCGCGCAGTGCTGGGGCTCCGCGGGTGCTGTCCCCGATCGTGCGCCGGCTCGCGAAGCAGCACGCCGTGGATCTGTCCAGTGTGGATGGATCTGGTCCAGGCGGGGTGATCTTGCGCCGCGACGTGGAGGCGGCCCGAGTTCCGGAACCGCCGGTCACCGAACCCTCTGGCGAAACCCGCGTCCCGCTGCGGGGTTTGCGCGGTGCGGTGGCCGACAAGCTCACCCGCAGCCGCCGGGAGATCCCCGACGCCAGCACGTGGGTGGACGTCGACGCCACCCTCCTCCTGGAAGCCCGCGACGTGCTCAAGCCGCGCGGCATCGGCCTGCTGGCGCTGCTCGCGCGGTTCTGCGTCGCCGGGCTGCGCCGGTTCCCGGAGCTCAACGCATCGGTGGACGCCGACCGCAACGAGATCGTCCAGCACAGCCGCATCGGTCTCGGCTTCGCCGCCCAAACCCCGCGCGGCCTGGTGGTTCCGGTGGTCCGCGACGCGCACGAGATGACCACCGCGCAACTGGCCGAGGCGATCTCCCAGCGCACCGAACAAGCCCGCGAGGGAGAGCTGGGGCCGAAGCACCTGACCGGAGGCACCTTCACGCTCAACAACTACGGCGTGTTCGGGGTGGACGGCTCGACGCCGATCATCAACCACCCGGAGGCGGCGATCCTCGGCGTCGGCCGCATCGTCGACAAGCCCTGGGCCTTCCAGGGCGAACTGGCGCTCCGCAAGGTCACCCAGCTGTCCCTGACCTTCGACCACCGGGTTTGCGATGGCGGTACGGCCGGGGGTTTCCTCCGCTACCTCGCCGACTGCGTGGAAAATCCCGTCACCGCCCTCGCCGACCTCTGACCGGCGCATCGCCTCGGAGGTGCCCCACACCTCCGAGGCGATGCGCTCCTGACGGGTAGGATGAGCGCAGAAGGTGCGAGCGGGACGACCCGTGAGCGAGAACGCGAGCAGGGACGGCCCAGCAGATTGCGGGCACACGTCTTTGCGGACAGCATCCACCTTCCGGAACGTCATCACCCCCGCCGTGCTCTTCCGGCTCGCGCTGGGCTGGGGTGCCTTCGCCGCCGTCCTCACCGCTGAACCGGTCCTGTCGGCACATCTTCCGAGCCCGCTGCTGGTCGGCGTGCTCGTCGGCATCACCGCCGTGATCATCGTCTGCGCCTTCGGCGTGGTCGCCGAAGCCGAGCACCTGGCGCACCGCCTCGGCGACCCCTACGGCACGCTCGTGCTGACGCTGTCCATCGTGCTGATCGAGGTCGTGCTGATCTCGGCGGTGATGCTCGGCCCCGGGGAGCACCTCACCATCGCACGCGACTCCGTGATGGCGGTGTCGATGATCATCCTGAACCTCGTCATCGGCATCGCCCTGCTCGTCGGCGGCATGCGGCACGGTGCACTCGAGCCCAACCGCACCGGGGTCTCCTCGTACCTGTCCCTGCTCGTGGTGCTCACGACCCTCGCCTTCGTCCTGCCCGGCCTCATCGGCTCGGACGGCGCCTACGGCCGCGGGCAGGAGATCCCGATCATCGCGCTGACCGTGCTGCTGTACGCCTTCTTCCTCCACTTGCAGATGGGAAGGCAGCGGGCGGACTTCCAGGAGGTCTCGCCGCGCCACAGCGTCACCGGAACGTCCGACGCCGTGGCGGTCAGGCGCCCGCCGATCACCGAAGTCCTGTCGCAGCACCGCAAGGAGGTGGGCCTGCGGGCGGTCACCCTCGTGATGACCGTGCTCCCCATCGTGCTGCTCTCGCACGACATGGCCGCACTGCTCGACGACGGTCTCGATCGCGCCGGCGCTCCCGTCGCGCTGTCGGGCATCCTCATCGCCATGATCGTGTTCCTGCCCGAGACGATCACCGCCGTCCGGGCCGCGCACGCCGGTGAGATCCAGCGCGTGAGCAACCTCTGCCACGGCGCGCTGGTGTCAACGGTCGGCCTGACGATCCCCGCAGTGCTGACCATCGGGCTGCTGACCGGGCAAACCGTCGTGCTCGCCGAGGATCCGACCAACCTGGCGCTGCTGGGCGTCACCCTCCTGCTCTCGGTCACGACGTTCGCGGGCAAGAAGGTCACCCCGCTCCACGGAGCGGCGCACCTCCTCGTCTTCCTGATCTACGGACTCACCGTCTTCTCGTGACCCCCTAACCCGACCAGGCCCCCAGAACCCGCGGTCCGCCACGGGTGAAGTCCGCAGTTTCAATTGAAACTGTGCACCACCGGCGTGTCGGGCCCCGACACACCAGGCCGTGTCGGGATTCCCGCAAATTCAATGGAAATCAGACGTCCGATTTC
>NZ_JBEOVY010000394.1:0-6618 GCF_040295745.1 Saccharopolyspora sp. NPDC002686 | reverse complement strand
CCGCCGAGGTGCGCACGGAGAACAACGAGGTCATGAACCTGACTATGTGCGTCAACTACGGCGGCCGGGCCGAGATCGGCGACGCGGCGCGGGTGCGGGTGATCGGAACGGGCCGGGGATGAGATGGTCATCACGGCGTTTCGCGTCGTCAGGTGAGGCTCTCAGCTCGTTCTCAGGGCCAGGGGTAAGACTGTCCCCATGCGCATCCTCGTCGTCGATGACGATCGTGCCGTGCGCGAGTCCCTCCGCCGGTCCTTGCAGTTCAACGGGTACCAGGTGGAGCTCGCCGCGGACGGTCAGCAGGCCCTGGACCAGTTGGCCGCCAGCCGGCCCGACGCCATGGTGCTCGACGTGATGATGCCCCGGCTCGACGGGCTGGAGGTCGCCCGGCGCCTCCGCAGCACCGGCGATGACCTGCCGATACTCGTGCTCACGGCCCGGGATGCGGTCTCCGACCGGGTTGCCGGGCTCGACGCGGGCGCCGACGACTACCTGCCCAAGCCCTTCGCGCTCGAGGAGCTGCTCGCCCGGCTCCGCGCGCTGCTGCGCCGCGCCAGCCCGCCGGAAGCCGGCCTCGACGACCACCCGGCGGCGCTGCGCTTCGCCGACCTGGAGCTGGACCCCGGCACCCGCGAGGTCCGCCGCGGCGAGCGCCCGATCAGCCTCACCCGCACCGAGTTCGCCCTGCTCGAGCTGCTGATGGCGCACCCCAAGCAGGTGCTGACCCGCAGCCGCCTGCTGGAGGACGTGTGGGGCTACGACTTCCCGACCTCGGGCAACGCCCTCGAGGTCTACATCGGATACCTGCGCCGCAAGACCGAGGCCGAGGGCGAGCCCCGGCTGATCCACACGGTCCGCGGCGTCGGCTACGTCCTCCGAGAGACACCGCCGTGACCGTTCCCGCCCCACCCCCGCCGGACCTCGGCCCGCACCAGCCCAGGGGCCGCTTCCAGCGCGTTTCGCTGCGCAACCGGGTCACCTGGCTGGCCGCGATGTGCGTGGCGGGAGCCGTCGCCCTGGTGTCGGTCGCGGCGTTCGTGACCGTGCGCGACAGCCTCTACCAGCAGCTGGACCAGAGCCTGACCGAACGCGCGGTGGAATCCGCCGAGGGGCCGCTGGTGCGCACCGCGGACCTGCAGCAGGTGCCGGTGGCCTTCTTCACCGCGACGAACTTCAAGATCAGCGTGCTGGGGTCGGACGGCTCCGAGATCGGCCCGAAGGACCAGCGCCCGCCGCTGAGCTTCGCGGAACTCGCGGTCGCGCGCGGCGAAGCGCCGCAGTCCCTGCGCACCGACCAGCGCACCAACAGCCGCGTGGTCGCCGTGCCGACCGGGCAGAACGCCGCGCTGGTGATGTCCACGTCGCTGGACCCCACCCAGCGCACGCTCGCCCAGCTCAGCGTGGTCCTGGTCGTGATGGGCGGCGCCGGGATCCTGCTCGCCGCGGCGGCCGGAACAGCGGTGGCGCGCGCCGGGTTGCGCCCGGTGCAGCGGCTGACCGCCGCGACCGAGCGCGTGGCGCTGACCGGTGACCTGCGCCCGATCCCGGTCGACGGCGACGACGAGCTCTCCCGCCTGACGACCAGCTTCAACGGCATGCTCAGCGCGCTTGCCGAGTCGCAGGAGCGGCAGCGCAGGCTGGTGGCCGACGCCGGGCACGAGCTGCGCACCCCGCTGACCTCGCTGCGCACCAACCTGGAACTGCTGATGGCCTCGGCACGGCCGGACGCGCCGAACCTCGCCGAGGAGGACCGGCAGGAGATGTTCGCCGACGTCCAGGCACAGGTGACCGAGCTGTCCGCGCTGGTCGGCGACCTGGTGGAGCTGGCGAGGGAGGACACCCCGCAGGCGGTGCACGAGCCGGTGGACCTGGTGGACGTGCTGGAGCGCGCGTTGAGCCGGGCCCGGCGGCGCGCGCCGCGCACCGAGTTCGACGTGCGGGTGCAGCCCTGGGTGATGATGGGCGATGCCACCGCGCTGGAGCGAGCGGTGCTGAACCTGCTGGACAACGCCGCGAAGTGGAGTCCGGACGAAGGCCGGGTGCGGGTGGACCTGCTGCCGGACCAGAACACCGGGCAGATCGTCCTGGAGGTCGCCGACAGCGGTCCCGGCATCGCGGAGGTGGATCGGCCGTACGTCTTCGAGCGCTTCTACCGCTCGTCGGACGCGCGGACCCTGCCGGGATCCGGGCTGGGCCTGTCGATCGTCAAGCAGGTCGCGGAGCGCCACGGCGGTTCGGTCTGGGCCGGTGAAGCGCCGGAGGGCGGTGCGCTGCTGCGCATGTCCCTGCCGGGGCGCACCCCGCAGACCGAACAGCAATGAACAGCAATCCCCCAGCAGAGGTAGACCCACGCCACACTTCTGTGTATCACCCGTTCAGGTAGTGTTGGTTCTTGTTCGGTCGTGATCTCAAAGGGGTGGGTGTGCTCGCACGGCAGCGCCAGGAAGTGATCCTCGACGAAGTGCGGCGCACCGGCGCGGTGCAGGTCGGTGACCTGGTGCTGCGGCTCGGCGTGTCGGACATGACGATCCGCCGGGACCTCGACGCGCTGGCCCGCCGCGGCCTGGTGGAGAAGGTCTACGGCGGCGCGACCTCGGTGATCGGCCGCAGCACCGACGAGCCCGGCTTCGAGGCCAAGTCGGTGCGCCAGCTCGCCGAGAAGGAAGCCATCGCCGCGCTCGCCGCCCAGCAGGTCCAGCCGGGCACGGCGATCGGGCTGTCCGCGGGCACCACGACCTGGACGATGGCCCGCCACCTCGACGACGTCGCGGACCTGACCGCGGTGACCAACTCGGTCCGCGTGGCCGATGCCCTGCAGAGACGTGGTCGCACCGACCGCACCGTGGTGCTCACCGGCGGGGTGCGGACCCCGTCGGACGCGCTGGTCGGACCGGTCGCGGTGCAGGCGCTGCGCTCGCTGCACCTGGACATGGTCTTCCTCGGCGTGCACGGCATGGCGCCCCGCGCGGGCTTCACGACGCCGAACCTCAACGAGGGCGAGACGAACCGCGCGCTGGCCGAGGCGGCCGGCCGGCTGGTGGTGGTCGCCGACAGCTCCAAGTGGTCGACCGTCGGGATCTCCACGATCGTCGACTTCGACGAAGTCGATCTGCTGATCAGCGACCAGGGCCTGCCCGTCGAGGCCAGGCAGCTGCTGGGCGAGCACCTGGACCTGGAGCTGGCGGATCCCGAAGGCGCCGAGGAGGAGTCCGTTCGGCGGGGCACTGTGGAGGGGCTTTGAAGCGCACGGTTGGCCGGCTGGCCGACGGCCGGGAGATCATCTACTTCGACACCGACCCGGCGCAGGTCAGGGAGGCCGTCGACACCCGCGAGCTGCCGCCGCAGGCCCCGGCCTCGGAGATGCGGCGGGATCCGCTGACCGGCGAGTGGGTGGCGATCGCCGCGCACCGGCAGTCGCGGATCTACAAGCCGCCGGCCGAGATGTGCCCGCTGTGCCCGAGCGCTCCGGGGCGGCCCAGCGAGATCCCGGAAGCGGACTACGACGTGGTGGTCTTCGAGAACCAGTTCCCGTCGTTCGCGCAGGGGATCCCTGGCGAGGAGTCCACTGTGGAGGGCATGCCGATGGTGCCGTCCGCGCCGGCGACCGGCCGCTGCGAGGTGGTCTGCTTCACCTCCGACCACAACTCCTCGTTCAGTGCGCTCAGTCCTTCGCAGGTGCGCGGTGTCGTGGACGTCTGGGCCGACCGGACCGCGGCGCTGGCCGAAACCCCCGGTGTGGAGCAGGTCTTCTGCTTCGAGAACCGCGGCGAGGAGATCGGCGTGACGCTGCACCACCCGCACGGCCAGATCTACGGGTACCCGTTCGTCACGCCGAAGACCGGCAAGATGCTGCGGGTCGCCGAGGAGTACATGGCGCAGCACGGTCGTCACGTGCAGGCCGACGTCCTGGCCGCGGAACGCGCTTCCAAGCGGCGGGTGGTCGTCGACTCCGAGCACTGGACGGCCTACGTCCCGGCGGCCGCGCGCTGGCCGGTCGAGGTGCACGTGGTGCCGCACCGGAAGGTGCCGGACATCGCGGCCCTCACCGACGCCGAGCGCGACGACTTCGCGACGACCTACCTGGACGTCCTGCGCCGCCTCGACGGCCTCTACGACGGTCCGCTGCCCTACATCGCCGCCTGGCACCAGGCCCCGGTTCGCGTGGGCCGGGACCTGTCCTGGCTGCACCTGGAGCTGTTCTCGGTGCGGCGCAGCGCGGACAAGCTGAAGTACCTGGCCGGTTCCGAATCCGGCATGGCGGTCTGGATCAACGACGTCACCCCCGAACAGATCGCCGACCGGCTCCGGGGGTGACGGCGCGGCCGGCGATTCGTCCGATTGCGGGTGGACGATCGGCTCGCCGACCGTGAGCATGTCCGCATGGAAATCCAGGGCGTGACGGTGGGGCTCCCGGTCGGCGATCTCCCCCGGGCGGTGGAGTGGTACCAGCGGGTTTTCGCGCTCTCCGAACCCGATCTCGAACCGGCGGACGGGGTGGTGGAGTTCCAGCTCGGCTCGCTCGATCTGGCTGCAGCTCGGCGAAGAACCGACCGCTCGTTCCGGTGCTGAGGTCGTGACCCGCTTCAGCGTCGCGGACGCCGCGGCCGAGCGGGAGCGCTTGGCCGCGCTCGGCGTCGACGTCGGCCCGCTCGAGCACGTCCCGGATGCGGTGGACTACTTCGACTTCCGCGATCCCTACGGCAACCGGCTCAGCCTGTACACCGAGCTGTAGTCCGGGCCCGGCGGGTTCGCGGAGTACCGCGCCCGCCGCAGCGCGGCGAAGATCACAGCGAGCTTTGGGGTTTGTCCACAGCTCGGTCTCAGGCACTTCTCAGCCGCGTGGAGCAAAGTGGAGTCATGACCGATCACACCCCGGGTTCCGGCGGCCAGCCGGAAGAACCGACGCCGCAGACCGAGGGCAGTCCTGCGGGCACCGGCGACACGCCGCCTGCCGGGGTGCCGCAGCAGCAGCCACAACAACAGCAGGCGCAGCAGCCGGATCCCGCCCAGTCGCACGCGACGCCGCAACCGGAGGGCCAGCAGCCCTACGGTGCGCAGCAAACCGAGCCAGCGCGCCCGTACTCGCCCCAGCAGTACGCGGCGCAGCAGGAGGGCCAGCCGTCGTACGGGCCGTCGGAGAACCAGCAGTCGTACGCGGCGCAGGGAGCAACGCCGCACGCGACGCAGCAGTTCCCGCAGCACGCGCCCTGGCCCTCCGCCGGTGGGCACACCGCGGTGCAGCCGGGGCCGCACCAGGCCCACGGCCGCCGCGGTGGGCTCGTCGCCGGCGTGGCCGCGCTCGCGCTGGTGTGCGGTCTGGTCGGCGGTGGCGTCGGCGGGTTCGTGGGCTACCAGTTCGGCGGCGACCGGTCCCCAGGCGTCACGTCGCTGGACCAGCCGCGCCCGGCGCGCAGCGTCAACAACGCGCCGCAGGGCTCGGTGCAGCAGGTCGCGCAGAAGGTGCTGCCCAGCGTCGTCCAGCTGCAGATGGTCACCTCGCGCGGCGCCGGTGAGGGGTCCGGCATCGTGCTCAGCCAGGACGGCTACATCCTGACCAACAACCACGTGGTGAGCGGCGACGGCTCCGGCGGCCGGCTCACCGCGCAGTTCCACGACGGGCGCACCGCGCAGGTCCGGGTGATCGGCACCGACCCGAAGTCCGACCTCGCCGTGGTCAAGGCCGACAACATCAGCGGGCTCACCCCGGCCGAGCTGGGGCGCAGCGACGACCTGCCGGTCGGCGCTCCGGTGGTGGCCATCGGCTCGCCGTTCGGCCTGTCCGGAACCGTGACCAGCGGCATCATCAGCGCCAAGGACCGCCCGGTGCGGGCCGGCGGAGAGTCGGGCAGCGAGGACACCGTCCTCAACGCGCTGCAGACCGACGCCGCGATCAACCCGGGCAACTCCGGCGGTCCGCTGGTCGACGTGGACGGCAATGTGGTCGGCATCAACTCGGCGATCTACAGCCCCGGCAACAGCCAGGGCCAGGCCGGATCGGTGGGCCTCGGCTTCGCGATCCCGATCGACCAGGCCAAGCGCATCGCCACCGAGCTGAAGGACCACGGGTCGGCCACCCAGAGCACGCTCGGCGTGCTGATCGGCGCCGGCGACCAGCCGGGAGCACTGGTCCGCAACGTCGTGCCGGGTGGCCCCGCCGAACAGGCCGGGATCCGCAACGGTGACCTGATCACCAAGGTGGACGACCGGCCGATCCAGGACCCCGACTCGTTGGTGGCAGCGGTTCGCTCGCACGCCCCGGGCGACCGCGTCAAGATCACCATCGGCGGGGACCGCACCGTGGACGCCACGCTCGCCGGGCAGGGGTGACCGAGCCCGCGGCCCGGCACCGCCGGGCCGCGTCCCAACCGTCGACCGCCCACCGGGCTGGCCCTGCCCCCTCCGTGCCCCCGGAGCGGTCGACGGTTGGATTACCTGTTTCCTAGTGGCTGGTTTGCTTGACGGTGCAAGTAGCGGAACCTCAGCGCCTGCCTGGACTGCGGGTGCCCGACTTTATGTATGCCAATACACGGCAGTCGGGCCGTCCTCGCCAGGCGAACGCTGAGAACCCGCGGCGGTGCAAGCTGCGAGGGTGGGCTATTCGCCTGGCGGCGAATACAA
>NZ_JBEOVY010000393.1:0-6688 GCF_040295745.1 Saccharopolyspora sp. NPDC002686 | reverse complement strand
GCAAGCGGCTGCTCCGCGCGGCCGGCGAGGTCGCCAACCACGTCTCGACCCAGCTGGAGCTCGCCGAGCTGCAGGAGTCCAAGGAACGCCTGGCGCAGGCCGAGGTCCGCGCGCTGCGGGCGCAGATCTCGCCGCACTTCATCTACAACGCGCTGAACACCATCGGTTCGCTGATCCGCACCGATCCGGAGCACGCGCGTGACCTGCTGCAGGAGTTCGCCGACTTCACCCGCTACTCGTTCCGCACCAGCGGCCTCTACACCACGCTGGCCGACGAGATCCGCAACATCGACCGCTACCTGACGCTGGAGAGCGCCCGGTTCGGCCCGGACCGGCTGCGGGTGCAGCTCAAGATCGCGCCGGAGGTCCTGCCGGTCGTGGTGCCGTTCCTGGCGCTGCAGCCCCTGGTGGAGAACGCGGTCCGGCACGGACTGGCGAACAAGCCGGGCGGCGGAACCGTCTCAGTGACCGCCGAGGACAACGGGACCGAGGCGCTGATCAGCGTCGACGACGACGGCATCGGGATGGACCCGGACCGGCTCGACGCCGAGCTCTCCGACGCGCACATGACCGGTGCGCACGTCGGCCTTGGCAACATCAACAACCGGATGCGGGCGACCTTCGGCAACGACTACGGCCTGGTCGTGGAGACCGAGCAGGACGCGGGCATGAAGGTCATCATGCGGGTGCCGAAGTTCGCGCCGGGCGTGCGTCCGGTGCCGCCGCCGGCCTTCGACGAAACGGGCGTCGGATTGGCGGCCGGCCCTGCGGTGAGCCGGTAACGTCGGGGTATGACCGAGAAGGCGCCGCAGAAGTTCACCGACCTGTTGTCCGGCAAGTTGTCCTCGAAGCTGCCGGCCAAGCTCGCCGAGCGAGCGGAGCGCGGGCCGGTGGTGGCGGTGGTGAAGCTGCACGGCGTCATCACGTCGACGCCGTCGCCGATGAGCCGGCCGACGATCTCGACCCAGACCGTGGAGTCGGCGCTGACCCGAGCATTCGGCCAGGACCGGCTCACCGGCGTGGTGCTGTCGGTGAACTCGCCGGGCGGCGCGCCGACGCAGTCCGCGCTGGTGGCGGACCGGATTCGCGAGCTGGCCGCGGAGAAGGACGTGCCGGTGATCGCCTACTGCGAGGACGTCGCGGCGTCCGGCGGGTACTGGCTGGCCTGCGCGGCCGACGAGATCTACGCGCACCAGACGTCGATCGTGGGATCCGTCGGGGTGGTCAGCGCGAGCTTCGGGCTCAACGGGTTGATCGAGAAGCTGGGCGTGGAGCGCCGGGTCTACACCGCGGGCGCGCACAAGGTGCGGCTGGACCCGTTCGTCCCGGAGAAGGAAGAGGACGTGGAGTGGCTGCGCGGCCTGCAGGGCGAGCTGCACGAGCAGTTCCGGGACTGGGTGCGCAAGCGCCGCGGCAGCAAGCTCAACGGCACCGACGACGAGCTGTTCTCCGGTGAGGTGTGGACCGGCGGGAAGGCGGCGGAGCTCGGCCTGGTGGACGGGGTGGGTTCGCTGCGGGAGATCGTGAAGGAGAAGTTCCCGGACGCGCACCTGCACACCGTCGAAGCGCGCAAACCGCTGCTGGCCAGGCTCGGCATGTCCTCCGGAGTTCGCCTCGGCGGATCCCCCGCGGACACCGTTCTGTCCACTGTGGAGGCCCTGGAACACCGCGCGATGTGGAACCGCTTCGGGCTCTGACGGCCGAATTCGACGGTTCCAACTGGAACTGTGATCTCGGAACGTGATCGACCGCAGTTTCAATTGAAACTGCGGTCGATTTGCGCGAACGAGCGCGCCTACTGTGCGGACGGTGATCATCGCGATTGCGCTCTGTTGATCATGTCACTGGGGTTGTCACTCGTTCGGCGGTAGTTGCTGGGCTGAACGGGCGAAAAACCGTTGCCCCGAGGGGGGAATTCCGTGGTAAGCCCCCTGAAGACCAGTGCGTTCCGTTAGCAATTAGCTTTGTTGGCGAGGCGTGACTGGACTCACTCGGCGCGAGTGGGATTCGACGGCAGGATATGGCGTGCAGTGAGTACACGAGAGAACCCAGCGGGGCTCGTCGTTCTGGCCGTTGACGACGAGATGGCCGGGCTGGACGAGATGAAGTACCTGCTCGGCAACAACCCGAGGGTCGGGCGGGTGCTGACGGCGTTCGACGCGGCCGAGGCACTGCGCCTGCTGCGCAGCGACGACCCCGACCTGTTCGGCCAGCGCGACGCGGACGAGTCCGTCGTGGACGCCGTGTTCGCGGACGTCTCCATGCCCGGGCTCAGCGGGATGGAGCTGGCGCGGGTGCTCACCGCGTTCCGCAACCCCCCGGCACTGGTGTTCATCACCGGGCACGAGGAGAACGCGCTCGAGGCGTTCGAGGTCGGCGCGCTGGACTACATCATGAAACCGGCGAACGCCGAGCGGATCGACCGCGCGCTGCGCACCATCGAGAAGAACAAGCAGCAGGCGGCGAAGGGGCCGCGCGCGCTGGAAGCCGCGACGCCGGACGACGAAGAGGTGATCCCGGTCGAGCTGGCCGGCACCACCCGGATGATCCCGCGCAAGGACGTGCGCTGGGTCGAGGCGCAGGGCGACTACGCGCGCCTGCACACCACCGACGGCTCGCACCTGGTGCGAATCCCCTTGGCGCAGCTGGAAGAGCGCTGGGCCGAGGCCGGGTTCCTGCGCATCCACCGCTCCTTCCTGGTGTCGCTGTCGCTGGTCACCGAGCTGCGGATGTCCTCGTCCGGGTACTCGGTGGTGCTCGGCGGCGGGCAGCCCAAGGAACTTCCGGTCAGCCGTCGGCACACCCGCGAGCTCAAGGACCGCCTGGTCCGCGCGCCGCGGCAGAACTGGGGGCAGCAGTGATCCGCGGTTCGGCCGGATGAGTCCCGACGGCTTCGACGTTCGCGGTCGGCTCGGGGGAACGCACCGGCCGCGCCGCAAGCGCGTGGTGCTCGCCGACCGCCGTCGGACCCGCCAGGTCGCCCGCACGATGCTGGAGCTGGAGGAGCAGACCAGCGTCGGCGAAGTCCTGGTCACCAGCCTGGTGAAAGCGCAGCTGCGCAGCGCCCTGCTGCTGATGGGCGTGGTCGCGGCCGTGCTGTTCGGGCTCCCGGCGCTGTTCTGCGCGGTGCCGGTGCTCGGCGACGTCGCGGTGGTGGGCGTCCGGTTGCCGTGGTTGCTGCTCGGCGTGCTGGTCTACCCGTTCCTGGTGCTGATCGGATACCTCTGCACCCGGCGGGCCGAGCGGCACGAGCGGGACTTCATGGACATCGTCGAGCACTGACGCCCATGAGCGACGACGTGCACACCCGAGCAGCCGGCGAGGCGCGATGACCTCGAATTCCTGGTCCCTGCTCGGCGTCGTGCTGATCGTCGCTGCGACCTTCGCCATCGGGATCTGGGGGTCCCGCTCGGCGCGCACCACCGCGGACTTCTCCGCCGCGCGGCGGGAAGTCCGCGAGGAGCACAACGCCGCGGCGATCTCCGGCGAGTACCTGTCCGCCGCGTCGTTCCTGGGTGTCGCCGGGCTGGTGCTCAAGGACGGCGTCGACGCGCTCTGGTACCCGATCGGCTTCGCGGCCGGGTACTTGGCGCTGATGCTGTTCGTCGCGGCACCGATGCGCCGCTCGGGTGCTTACACGCTGCCGGACTTCGCCGAGGCGCGGCTGGATTCGCTTCGGCTGCGCTCGTTGTGCACGGTGCTCGTGGTGCTGATCGGCTGGCTGTACCTGGTGCCGCAGCTGCAGGGCGCCGGGATGACGTTGTCGGCGATCACCGGTCTTGCGCACTGGGCGGGGATTTTCGCGGTTTCGGCGATCGTGCTGGTCACCGTGGTCACCGGGGTGCTGCGCGCGGCGACCCTGGTGCAGGCCTTCCAGTACTGGGTGAAGCTGTTCGCGATCGTGCTGCCCGCCTTCGTGCTGTTCATCGTGTTCCTGGGCGGTGAGCAGCGGCAGGCGCTGGAAACCCCGGTGCCGCCGGTGTTCCCGCGCGACACCCAGGTGCACCTCGACACCGATGCGCGGTTGACCGTCCGCGAACCGGTGTGGCTGGCCGACCGGGATGGCACGATCTACCTGCAGCCGGGCGAGCACGACCTGCCCGCGGGCAGCGAGCTCCGGTTCCCGGCGGGGGCGGCGGTGCCGGTGGTGTCGGACGCCGAACCGGACAACGCGACCTGGCTGCGGCCGCAGCACGACGGGGCGCTCGGACTGCTCGAGACGTATTCGGTGCTGGTCGCGACGTTGCTGGGCACGATGGGCCTGCCGCACGTGCTGGCCCGCTTCTACACGAACCCGAGCGGTACCGCGGCCCGCCGCACCACGCTGTACGTGATGGCGATGCTCGGGGCGTTCTACCTGTTCCCGACGATCTTCGGGCTGCTGTCCCGGCTGTACGTGCCGCAGCTGCTGGTCACCGGAGAGACGGATGCGGCGGTTCTGCTGCTGCCGAGCGAGATGCTGGGCGGCTGGGGCGGTGGGCTGCTCGCGTCGATCACCGCGGCCGGGGCGTTCGCCGCGTTCCTGTCGACCTCGTCGGGGCTGGTGCTGAGCCTGGCCGGCGTGCTGTCCTCGCGGGACGTGCTGCGCGGGCGCACGTTCGACTTCCGGCTGCTCGCCGTGCTCGCCTGCCTGGTGCCGGCGTTGTTGGCGCTGTTCGCGGACAACCACGACATCGCGCGCAGCGTCGGGTTGGCGTTCGCGATGGCCGCTTCGACGTTCTGCCCGGTGCTGGTGCTCGGGATCTGGTGGCGCGGGCTCACCGCGGCCGGTGCCGCCAGCGGCATGGTGGTCGGCGGCAGCCTGGTGCTGATCGCGGCGCTGCTGACGTACTTCGTGGACCGCGCGGGGACCTGGTGGGCGACGTTGATCGGGCAGCCCGCGCTGGTCACGGTGCCGATCGCGTTCGCGGTCGCCGTGCTGGTCAGCCGGGCGACCTCGGCGCGAGTACCGGCCGGGGTGGGGCGCGTGATGCTGCGGCTGCACGCCCCGGACCGGCTCGGATTCCTCAACGACGAGCTGATCGCGGGCGCTTCCGAACAGCCGGAGACCGGCGGTCGGCACCAGCGCTGAGTGTGATCATCCGATGAGTTGTTTAGTCCATTCATCGCATGTTGGATGGAAAATTGATCACTTTGAGTAACTAGATATTCTGGCGAATCGAATTCAATAGTCCGAACGGGTGAAACTGGGTCGATTTGTCGCAATTACTTGCCTGCACTTGGCCTGCAACGACTTCACTCGATCGTTAGCTTGTGTACTCCCTTCAGGGCTTCCCTGTCGTGGGCGAACTACGTAGCGTTTCCGCCCTGAAAGTGATTCTGGCTTGCGTCCCGGCTGCTCCGGGCCGGGGCCTTTTTTCTGCTGGGAGGAACCCCGTGAGCACCACGGACCAAGTCGGGTCCGGGTCCGGTATCGACGCCGAAACCTGGGCCGCTGCGCAGAGCAGCCCCGAATTCACCGCATTGCGACGCAGGCTGCGCAACTTCGTCTTCCCGGTCTCGGCGCTGTTCCTGGCCTGGTACCTGGTTTACGTGCTGCTCGCCGACTACGCGCACGGCTTCATGAGCATCAAGCTGGTCGGCAACATCAACATCGGCCTGGTGCTGGGCCTGCTGCAGTTCGTGTCCACCTTCGCCATCACGACCGCGTACGTCCGCTACGCCAACCGCAACCTCGACCCGGTCGCGGAGGAGATCCGCAACTCCCTCGAGAGCGGTGCGGTCGCGGCGGAGCCCGAGAAGGCTGACGCCCCGTCGGAGGACGCCGAGAAGAAGGCCACTCCGGCGGCGGACGCCGAGAAGGCTGACGAAGACGCGGCGGATGACGAGAAGGCTGCTGACGAGGACGCGGCGGAGCCCGACGAGGCCGACGACGAGAAGTCGGACGCCGACAAGGCCGATGACGACAAGGCCGACGGCGAGAAGTCGGATGCCGAGAAGTCGGATGACGAGAAGGCCGACGACGAGAAGCCGGACGCCGACAAGGCTGACGAGAAGGCCGACGAGGACGCGGCGGACGAGGCCGAAGGAGGCCAGAAGAAGTGAACGTCGCACTTTCCCCACTGGCCGCCACTCCGGCGACCGCGCAGAACAGCTGGCTCAACATCGGCATCTTCGCGCTGTTCGTGGCGGTGACGATGGTCGTGGTGTTCCGGGCCAGCCGGAACACGAAGACCGCCGCCGACTACTACGCGGGCGGTCGCGCTTTCACCGGCCCGCAGAACGGCATCGCGATCGCCGGTGACTACCTGTCCGCGGCGTCGTTCCTCGGCATCGCCGGGGCGATCGCGGTCTACGGCTACGACGGCTTCCTGTACTCGATCGGCTTCCTGGTGGCCTGGCTGGTGGCGCTGCTGCTGGTCGCGGAGCTGCTGCGCAACACCGGCAAGTACACGATGGGCGACGTGCTCAGCTTCCGGATGAAGGAACGTCCGGTGCGCACCGCCGCGTCGCTGTCCACCCTGGCCGTGACGTTCTTCTACCTGCTCGCCCAGATGGCCGGTGCCGGTGGTCTGGTCGCGCTGCTGCTGGGCATCTCCAGCAAGACCGGCCAGGCCGTGGTGATCGCCGTGGTCGGCGCGCTGATGATCGTCTACGTGCTGGTCGGCGGCATGAAGGGCACCACCTGGGTGCAGATCATCAAGGCCGCGCTGCTGATCGCGGGCGCGTTCGTGATGACCGTCTGGGT
>NZ_JBEOVY010000392.1:0-6704 GCF_040295745.1 Saccharopolyspora sp. NPDC002686 | reverse complement strand
GGGCTGGTCACCGCCGCGGCATCCGCTATCGCGATCACGTACGACTTCTTCCCGATTCCGGGCGACGACGCGCACCGAACGCTCTTCTACATCGCCGTTGGGCAGCTGCGCGCGCAGGCGGCGGGCGGCGTCCACGATCGCCGAGCCCCAGCACCCGATCCCGGTCGAGCCGCCGGCTCCGGACGCGTAGGGCAGGTCGGTGTCGCCGATGCTCAGCTGCACCTCGGACATGGGCACGTCCAGCGCGTCCGCCGCGATCTGGGTCAGCGCCGTCCACGCGCCGGTTCCGATGTCGGCCGCGCCGATGAGGACCCGGTAGCGGCCGTCCGGTCGGGCTTGGACGGTGGCGCGCGTTCCGGGCATGGAGAACACCGGGTAGGTCGACGCGGCCACCCCGGTGCCCACCAGCCAGCGGCCGTCGCGGCCGGAGCGCGGGGTGGGATCGCGCTGCGCCCAGCCGAAGCGCTGCGCGCCTTCGCACAGGCAGGCGACCAGGTTCCGGCTGGAGAAGGCGCGGCCGGTCGCCGGGTCGGTGTCCGGTTCGTTGCGGATGCGGAACTCCACCGGGTCCAGGCCGCAGGCGATGGCCATCTCGTCCATCGCCACCTCCAGGCCGAACATGCCGGGGCACTCGCCGGGAGCCCGCATCCACGACGGCACCGGCACGTCGAGCTCGGCGACCCGGTGGGTGGTGCGGCGGTTCGGAGCGGCGTACATGGTGCGGGTGGGCACCGCGGTCTGCTCGACGAACTCCTTGATCCGGGAGGTCTGCGACACCGCGTCGTGGCTGATCGCGGTCAACCGCCCGGCGGCGTCGCTGCCGAGCCTGATGCGCTGGAAGGTGCCGGTGCGGTAGCCGACGACGGTGAACATCTGCTGCCTGGTCATCACCAGCTTCACCGGGCGCGGGGTGACCTGCTGGGCGGCCATCGCGGCCAGCACCACGTGCGCGTGCGGCAGTCCCTTCGACCCGAAACCGCCGCCCACGTGCGGGCACACCACGTGGATGCGCTGCTGGTCCAGGCCGAACACCGCGGCGATGCTGTCGCGCACCCAGTGCACGCCCTGCGTGGAGTCGTAGAGGGTGAGCTCGCCTTCGGTCCAGATCGCGATCGTGGCGTGCGGTTCGAGCGGGTTGTTGTGCTCCTGCGGCGTGGTGTAGACGGCGTCGTGCACCACCGCGGAGCTGGCCAGAGCGGCGTCCACGTCGCCTTCCGCGGTGTCGGTCTGGAACCCGCCGTTGACGAGTTCGGGTTTGACCAGGTCCGAACGCGCCGGGTGCAGGTCGACGTCGTGCGCGCGCTGCTCGTAGCCGATGTGCACCAGCTGCGCCGCCCGTCGGGCGGTCTCGATGCTCTCGGCGAGCACCGCGCCGATGAGCTGTCCGTGGAAGGCGATGTCCGGGGACTGCAGGATGGCCAGTTCCGCGTCGCTCCTCGAGGCCAGCTTCGGGGCGTTCTCGTGGGTGAGCACCCCGATCACCCCGGGTTCGGTCATCGCCTCGGTGGGATCGATGCCGGTGATCCGGCCGAGCGCGATCTCCGCCTGCAGCGGGACGGCGTACACCGGCTGGTCGACCGGGTGCTCCGCCGCGTACAGCGCCGCGCCCCGGACCTTCTCGACCCCTTCGATCCGGTCCACCGGGGCACCGATGATGCTGGTCGTCGCGGTCATCCCGGCACCCCCGACAGCTCGGACAGCACACCGACGATCATGTTGCGCGCCAACGGGACCTTGAACTCGTTGCCGGGCAGCGGGCGTGCCGCGTCGAGTTCGGCGTCGGCGGCACGGCGGAACGCATCAGCCGACGCGGCACCGCCGCGCAGCGCGGCTTCGGCGGTGGTGGCCCGCCAGGGCTTGTGCGCGACGCCGCCCAGTGCCAGTCGGACGTCGCGCACCGCCCCGTCGGCGACGTCGACGGCAGCCGCCACCGACACCAGCGCGAACGCGAAGGACGCGCGGTCGCGGGCCTTGCGGTACCGGGAGTTGACGGCGAGGTCCGAGCTCGGGACGTCGATCGAGGTGATCAGCTCGCCGTGCTCCAGGACCGTGTCCCGCTCCGGCGCGTCGCCGGGCAGCCGGTGCAGGTCCACCAGCGGAATCGATCGCGGCCCGCGCGGCCCCTCGGTGTTCACCACGGCGTCGAGGGCGACGAGCGCCACGGCCATGTCGGAGGGGTGCGTGGCGATGCAGGATTCGGACGCGCCGAGGATGGCGTGTTCGCGGTGGAATCCCTCCCGCGCCGAACAGCCGGTGCCCGGTTCGCGCTTGTTGCACGGCGTGTTGATGTCCTGGAAGTACGGGCATCTGGTGCGCTGCAACAGGTTTCCGCCGGCCGTGGCCAGGTTGCGCAGCTGCCCGGAAGCACCGGCCAGGACTGCCTGCGACAGCACCGGGAACCGGCGGCGGATCACCGGGTCGGCGGCCAGCGCGCTGTTGGTGACGGCCGCGCCGATCCGCACGAAGTCCGGCCGCGGCTCGATCCAGTCGGAGGTCAGCTGCCGGACGTCGACCAGCAGGTCCGGGACCTCGACCTCCAGCTTCATCAGGTCGACCAGGTTGGTGCCCCCGGCCAGGAAGGCCGCGCCGGGTGCGGCGGCGATCGTGCTCACGGCGCTGTCGACGTCCGGAACGCGCTGGTAGCGGAACGGCCTCATCGCTGCACTACCTCCACGATGGCCGGAACCATGTTGGCGTAAGCACCGCAGCGGCAGAGGTTCCCGCTCATCCGCTCGCGCACCTCGTCGGCCAGCTCCGCCCCGTCGGCGGTGACCGCGCTCGGCTCGCCTTCGCGCATCTCGTGCAACATGCCCACCGCCGACACCACCTGCCCTGGCGTGCAATAACCGCACTGGAAGGCGTCGTGCTCGATGAACGAGCGCTGCACCGGGTGCAGGTCGCCGTCGGTCAAGCCGTCGGCGGTGCGCAGGTTCGCACCGTCGTAGGCCACCGCCAGCATCAGGCAGCTGTTGACCCGGCGGTCGTCGAGCAGCAGCGTGCACGCGCCGCACTGGCCGTGGTCGCAGCCCTTCTTCGGACCGGTGATGCCGAGCCGTTCCCGCAGCGCGTCGAGCACCGTGGTGCGGGTGTCGACGGTGACCCGGTGCTCGACGCCGTCGACGACGAGGGTGATCTCGGTGTCCACTGCCCCTCCCCTCAAGGCCTGTTCATCAGGCCTACCCGTGTCAACCGGGCCGCATTCCCGCCCACGGATCGTTCTTCTGCGC
Source organism: Saccharopolyspora sp. NPDC002686 (assembly GCF_040295745.1). Lineage (NCBI taxonomy): Bacteria > Bacillati > Actinomycetota > Actinomycetes > Pseudonocardiales > Pseudonocardiaceae > Saccharopolyspora > Saccharopolyspora sp. NPDC002686. The sequence goes on along the minus strand of NZ_JBEOVY010000392.1, from coordinate 3,477 downwards.
CAGCCGACGCGCCATGTTCGCCAGGCCGTAGGACTGCGGTTCCGCGCGGCTGATCTCGTCGAGGTCCAGCGGGGTCGCGGCCGGGGCGCCGGGGCGGGCGCGCAGCGAGTAGGGCGCGATCATGGTCTGGCCGTAGGCGTTGCGGTTGGTGTCCAGGAAGATCCGGTCGCCGCGCTTGTCCTTCCGCTGCTCGACGGTGAGCCGGTCCGGTTCGTCGCGCACCGCGCGCTCGGCCAGCTCGCGCAGGTCGGCCCGGACCTCGTCGAACTCGCGCTCGGCGCGCAGCGGTGCGGCGACGTGGAAGCCTCGACCGCCGGTGGCCTGCACGTGCGGTTCCAGCCCGGCATCGCGGAACCGCTCGCACATCCGGCGGACCACCTCGCGCAGCTCGGTCAGCGACACCCCGTCCGGCGGGTCCAGGTCGAGCACCACCAGCACCGGCCGTTCCAGGTCGTCCACGGTGGCGAGACCGATGTGGAACTCCAGGCAGGCCTGGCCGGCCAGGTAGAGCAGCGTCGCCGGGTCGTCGAGGACCACGTGGTGCACCACTCCGCGCTCACCGCGCTGCGGCACCGACACCACCCGGATCCAGTCCGGGAAGTGGTCCGAGGCCTCCTTCTGGAAGAACCCGCCTTCGTCGATCCCGTCCGGGAACCGCCGCAGCGTCAACGGTTTTCCGCTGGTGTGGGGGACCATCGCCTCGGCGACCGAGCGGTAGTAGTCGAGCACGTCCTGCTTGCGGTAGCCGGCATCCGGGTAGAGGACTTTGTCCGGATTGGACACTTCGAAGCGCCGTCCCTGGACTTCCAGCTGCGCCGTCACCCCGGATCACCGCAGCTCGTCGTTGGTCCGCCCGGAGACCACCGACTCGGGCTGGGTGCTCACCGGGTTGCGCCGCCGGTCGGCGCCCTCGTCGTCGACCTTCACCAGCAGCCACTGCTCGCGCCCGCGGATCTCGCTGCGCGTCAAGGCGAAACCACCGCACAGCTTCGACCCGTTCAGCCAGACCTTGACGTGCCCGGCCTCCAGCGCGTCGGCCATCGGCACCGGCTCGCCGTCGCGCTCGGTGTCGTTGCGGTAGGTGCCGGTGTCCCAGACGACCACCGTGCCCGCGCCGTAGCCCTCCGGGATCTCGCCTTCGAAGTCCGCGTAGTCCAGCGGGTGGTCCTCGGTCGGCGTGGCCAACCGCTTCTCGCGCGGATCCAGCGACGGCCCCTTCGGCACCGCCCACGACTTGAGCACGCCGTCGACCTCGAGCCGGAAGTCGTAGTGCAGCGTGGAGGCCTCGTGCCGCTGCACCGCGAAGCGCGGCTGAGCACCGGGCGAACCGCCGCTCGGCTCCCCGGAACGCCGCAGATCCCGCTTGCGCCGGTAAGTCGCCAACTCGTCCTCGGCCACGTCCTCGGCCTACCCGGAGTGTTCGTCCGCTAACCAAGCGCGATCGACGTGCGGCGCGAAACCGCCTGCTGACACATCAAGTTGAGACGATCGGGTGAAACCTGGAACCAACGGCCAGCGCATTTGTTCCTATTGGGCGAGAAACGCGATGTTGCGCCGACGCCAGGGAGAGCATCCATGCAGCAGCACGTGCACGCCGAACTGATCGGCGGGCCGGAGGACGGCCGGTCCTTCATCATCCCCTCGCCGGAAGCGGACTTACCCATCGGCCAGTTCACCTTCCCCTCCCCGCGCGACGGCGAGTCGCCGTGCGCGCAGTACGACCGCCGCGACCGCCGCTCCGACGGAGTGTGGCGCTACCAGTACGCGGGCGAGCCGGCCATCCGACCGTGACCGCTGCGGTCACGCCGAGATCCGCGAAACGGTCGAGCCGTCCGCACCAGCGTCTAGTTAGCATGGATAACGACTCCTGGTTCGTCGAAGTGCACTGGAGGCACCATGTCGCTGACCGAGCGGATCACCAGCGCGGTGGCCGACCCCGCGACCGATGACGCGTTCGACCCGCTCGCCGAGCTGACCGAAGTGCTCGCCGGAGTCGACCTCGACCCGGCGGACGCCGGCGGGCGGATCACCTTCCGCGGCGCCGACCCGGTGGTGCCCAGCACGCTGCGGCTCGGCGGCGCCGCCAGCATCGCGCTGGCCGCGAAGTCGGTGGCGATGGCCAAGATCTGGCAGCTGCGCGGCGGCCCCGGCCAGGACATCGCGGTGGACCTGCGCCGCGCCCCGCACCGGCTGTGCCCGTTCTACGACCGCAAGTGGGAACTGCTCAACGGCTATCCCGCGGCCAGCCCGGCCAACGCCAGCAACGCCCTCGGCTTCGCCTTCTACCGCACGGCGGACGACCGCTGGGTGATGCCGCTCAACCCCTACCCGAAGCTGAAGGTCGCGGCCCAGAAGCTGCTCGGCGTGCCCGACGACGCCGACGCCGTCGCCAAGGCCATCGCCCAGTGGCGGGCCCGCGACCTGGAGGACGCCGGCGTCGAGGCGGGCGTGGTGATGCCGATGCTGCGCACCCCGGCCGAGCTGTTCGCCGAACCCCACTACCAGCAGTCCCTGGTCCACCAGCCGCTGGTCGAGATCACCAAGATCGGCGACAGCGAGCCCGAACCGTTCCGGCCGGGCGGCAGCGCGCCGCTGGACGGCATCCGCGCGCTGGGCATGGGGCACGTGATCGCCGGCGCGGGCGCCGGGCGGGCGTTGGCGCTGCACGGCGCCGACGTGCTGAACCTGTGGCGGCCGAACGAACTCGAGCACGACACGACCTACATCACCGCCAACGTCGGCGTGCGTTCCTCCACAGTGGATCCGCGCCGGGGCGGTGGACCGCAGCTGGTCCAGCGGCTGCTCGCCGACGCCGACGTCTTCTACGCCAACCGGCGCCCCGGATACCTGGAGGAGATCGGCCTCTCGCCGGAGCAGGCCGCGGCGACCCGACCGGGCATCGTCCACGTCACGGCGTCGTTCAACGGCCGCACCGGACCGTGGGCCGGGCGGGTCGGGTTCGACCAGTCCGCCGGCAGCGTGGTGGGCATGATGAACCTCGAAGGCGACGGCGAAACCCCGCAGCTGCCGCCGATCCTGGTGGTCAACGACTACATCGTGTCCTGGCTGATGGCCCTCGGCGCCGCGCAGGCGCTCATCCGCCGCGCCACCGAAGGCGGCAGCTACCGCGTGCACGTCTCGCTGACCCGCGCCGCGCTGTGGATCTTGAGCATGGGCGTCTTCGACCGCGACTACGCCCGGTCGATCGCCGGCACCGGCGAGGAGCACGCCTACCTGGACCCGGAGACCTTCACCGCGGACACCCCGCTGGGCCACTACCAGGGCGTCACCGACCAGGTCTCGATGAGCGAAACCCCCGGGAACTACCGCCACGTCCTCGTCCCCCGAGGCTCCTCCCACCCCGAATGGCTCCCCCGCTGATCCCCGTCCCCCGCTCCCGACGCAAATTCAATGGAATTTGGATGTCCAATTTCCATTGAATTTGCGGAAGTTCTCCACAGGACCCGGAACCTGTCC